>CANDKY010000007.1 GCA_947385425.1 uncultured Lachnospiraceae bacterium
CGGATTGAGATATATGGTCTGCAGCACCCCGGGAAGCTTAAGTTAATGACATTGCTTCAGGAAAGATACTTGCATTTTTGGATTAGTTTTGTATAGATCACATCAATCATCCACGGTTCGGTAGGAAGGGTAAGGGCATCAGAGAACGTAAGCCAGGAGACATTTTGATTTTCGTCGGGTTTTATGCGCAGCGGGGCGGATTCATCCGCAACTGCGAGATAAGTAATATTAAAATGCAAGTGGCATGGAACATAAACCCCCCTTTTGATGTGGCCGTTTACGGTTAAGGTTTCCAGGCTGAAAATATCCGGTTTTAACAGAGATGCTTGTTTTATCCCTGTTTCTTCCTGTAATTCCCGCAAGGCTACAGCACATAAATCAGGTTCCCCGTCCGCATGCCCTCCGACCCAGGACCAGGAATTGAAAATATTATGATACACCATCAGGGTTTTCGTATACGATTGATTCAGTGTCCATACAGAGGCAGAGAAGTGTGCGATCGGATTTTCGCGGGTCAAGTAATCCGATGTGTGTGACATATACTGAAGCATTTGCATTTGGTCACGGGCTTCCTGCTCATTGTAAGGAGTGTAATTCTTTATTTGTTCCGTTAAGTGCATATTTCCGATCTCCTGTTAGTTTCTGTAAGGCTGAGCCCGCTATGTGCACGGCTTTGGGTAAATACGTAGTGATTTTGCACTTTCGAAGAAAAATCCTGCGCTATTGCCGCGTATTATTATCCGGCTTTTTATTATAAAGGAATTGGATAAAATATGCAATAATAAATCCGGCCATCTGTAGTTATTTCCCCGGCTGTATCGTTCCGGGAAGGAACAGAATAGTGGAAAAATATTTATCGCTGTGTTATAATGGCAAAACAGGAAAGATATGAAATATGCATGGAGGATTCGAATATGAAGTACAGGGCATTAGGAAAAACAGGCTTGAATGTCAGCGAGATTGGCCTTGGCGCCGAATGGCTGGAGCGTCATAATGCAGCGGAAGTTAAGGAAATCATCGATCATTGTGCGCAGGCAGGGATCAACATCCTTGATTGTTGGATGTCAGAACCCAATGTGCGCTCCAACATTGGCGCAGCGCTGGAAGGGCAGAGGGAACGTTGGATAATCCAGGGGCATATCGGCTCTACCTGGCAGAATGGCCAATACGTGCGTACGCGTGAATTGGGAAAAGTGCGGGAGGCATTTCAGGATCTGCTAAACCGCCTGCGTACAGATTACATAGACCTTGGGATGATTCATTTTGTGGATGAAGCCGCAGAGTTTAACAAAATTATGGACGGCGAATTTATTGCTTATGTGAAAGGGCTGAAACAGAAAGGTCTTATCCGCCATATTGGAATGAGTACGCATAATCCGGATGTCGCAAAGATGGCAGTGCAGAGCGGTATTGTGGAGATGCTTCTTTTTTCCGTCAATCCGGCTTTTGATATGCTGCCGGCAAGCGAGGATCTGAATGAGTATTTTAAGGATGAATATGCTGAAAATGTTGGCGGGATAGCGCCGGAACGTGCAGAATTATACCAGCTTTGTGAGCGGAACGGCGTAGGGATTACTGTGATGAAAGGCTATGCCGGCGGAAGGCTGTTCTCAGCGGAAACTTCCCCTTTCGGCGTGGCCATGACACCGGTCCAATGTCTGCATTATGCCCTGACCAGGCCGGCTGTTGCCAGTGTTATGGTTGGATATGACACACCGGGGCATGTGGATGCGGCTGTCGCCTATGAGACTGCGTCTGAAGAAGAGAAGGACTATGCCAGTGTCCTCGCCAGTGCGCCGCGCCATGCCTATGTGGGGCAGTGTACTTATTGCGGGCATTGTGCGCCGTGCCCGTCGGGAATTGATATTGCCATGGTCAATAAAATGTATGACCTGGCGAAAATGCAGGACACGGTGCCGCCGGCAGTCCGTGCACACTATGAGGGGCTCTCGGCCCATGCTGCGGACTGTATCAAATGCGGGGGCTGTGAATCGCGCTGCCCGTTCGGGGTACATGTAATAGAACGGATGGAAGCAGCGGCGGAGCTGTTTCGATAAAAAGCGGGAGTGCCATGCAAAAAACGTAGGTGTACCGGGGTACATTGAGGATTTTTGCATGGTGCTCCCGGAGATTTAGAGCAGTAAAGTGGCAAAACATTTTTTTACAGTTCCTGCTTTACTGGTATTCAAGATACTCCGCGTATTCGTCCCATATATTGCAGATCCATGTTTTACCCTGATTAAAAATAATTTCATCTCCTTTTTCGTCATAGAATTTCGCAGGAGTGGCGTCACCGCCGTACCGTTCCCATGTCCCTTCTATCACCTTACCGTTTGTAAATACCAGAGCGTCACCTTCACCGTGTACGCCAAAGGCCAGATAGTCTTTCTTATCCCTCACCTCGCCATGGCAATACTGGAAAACAACATTGGAGACTGCAAGCTGACTGCTGTCGTATTCGTCGATCTGTTTTTTACCGTCCTGGAAGCGGTAATAAAGCTGTTTTTCCTCATCATATTCAAAGTACGGATTGTATACGCCATAGCCGCCGGAATTATCTGTGCGCCCGCCCGGGTAAATGGAAACCGCATCCTCTTTATCCGCGTATTCCGCGCGGAAGCCTTCGGCGGCAAAAGTAAACGGAGGGACATAGGCGTCGTCATATTCCGTTTCGTACTTTTGGCGCTTGATCGCCTTTTCCAGACCGTCGATAAATAAATATCCGGTAAATTCCGTGGCATATCCGGGACGTTTCAGCCTTCCGAAAGCTTCGTCCGAAGGGTTGTGGATACCCTCCACTGCTGCGCTGATATTCTGGACAGTATCTTTGCGGAGCAGTTCTTCCACATAGGGGCGCGCCAGGCCCCAGTTACAGTAGATTGCTTCATATCCCATGGCAACATATACAAAATAATCACGGCTGCTCCGAATAGGGCCGATATGATCTAAATCATCATAATTTTCAAAAACGGCCATAAGCCGGGTAATCCGGCCTTCCACCGGGGCTTCATAGATAATGGATGCCATGGAAAGCCCATACTGCGGCATGGCGGGAGCATTGTTTGGAATCATTACCGCGACAGGCCTGCGTGTAGCGGTTTCTTCTGCTACCCACTCGCCTGTGAGATAACTTTGCCTCATACCATTAATTGTTTTCCGTTCTTCTATGACAGGAGGCGGTCCCTGTGTCTGGACATCTTCTGTAATATCCTCGAGAGAGTCAGGAGCGGAGGGCTGCCCGGGCTCTGCTTCGCCGGGAAGCTCGTCAGGCGCTTCATTTACCTCGCCGAGAGGCACTTCATCGGCGGGATTTGCACCGCAGCCGCTCTGAATAGACATTATAATAATGCTAATTATGAGCAGATATTTTATACATTTATTTTTCATTTCCTTTTCCCCATTATTTTCCTGCGGTTTATTAGCCGCTGTTACAGCAGATAAACCGCAGTATGCTGAAATTTACACAGTTCAGTAACCATTTGTCGATGGGATGAACAGATAGCGATAGCAGTGCATAGTCAGCATAATTTTAAGACTGCAAACAGTATAAAATAATCCGCCGCTTTTTGTCTATGTAGTATTTTTCCCATATGAGTAAGGAATTGTTAAAAAACAGGGATATTTAACTTTTTTCAACATATTTTTCAGCGGTTTTCAAAACAGAGATAACAGGGACAATGAGGATTCCGCAAAAGAAATTGCTTATACCGTGCATAAAATCCCAGGGAAGCCCTGCCAAAATCCAGGAAATCATCCCTTTAAAGCTTAAGCCGTACAAAATGGCCTGGACAGGGGCATATAGAGTGCCGAACAGGAAACCATGCGCAGCACATACCACCATATATATAAAAGGCTGTATTTTTTGGGGAAGCTGCCGGGGCAGAAGCATGGCAGCTCCCCAGAGAACAGTCCATACATACAGGTATGGAATCCACCAGGACGCAAAGCCGCTGAACATGCCGTTTAAAAAGACATAAATATAGATTGGATATAACGCCTTTTTCCGGTAAACAACAGTAAAGGAAACTGTAAATACGCCCAGTAAATGGATATTGGGCGCAAATTCCATTAAGATTTTAGATGCATACATAACGGCGCCGAGCATCGCGAAAATAACGGTTTCCCTGGTAGTAAGCTTCATTTTATTCCACCTTGAAGGAATAGTGTTCCCCGTCTGTAATCGGTGTGAGGTCAACACCAGTCTGGGCATATTCCCCATTAATATAAAATGCCCAGTATACACCGTCTTTGTCATAGTCAGCAGTGATGCCGTTGACAGTTTGGACATAAAGCCCATATTGGCCTTCTTCCCCGGCGATCAGGCCGAGTTCAGCCAAAGCGTCCCCTACAGTCTCCTGATCCGTATGGATTTCAAACTGTGTCTCGTTGCCTTCTTTGTCCACTACAGTAAAAGTGAATGCAACATTGCCTTCACCCAGCACAGCTCCGTCAGCCTGGACGGCGGTTTCCGTATTGCCGCCGGAGGAAGCATTGCCGCCTGTATTACCGTTACAGCCAGTTGTAAACAGTGCGATAGCCGCAGTCAGCACGATACAAAGGATGCAGGAGGATAATTTTCTGTTGCTTTTCCATATTTTTTGCATTTCTTGTCTCCTTCGTTTATTTTTTCCCTCAAAAACCGGCGCGCGCAGTTTATTGCTATATGCAAAAAGAGGGTTTGGCCTGTCCGGATATTTCGGCTTGACATTCCAACGGCCGGCCTTCTCGGATTATACCAATGGCTTTTCCCCAAACTGCGGCTTTGGGTAAGGACGATGGCGCTTCTGTCTTTTCTATAGTTAGCGGCATTAGAAATTTTGCTTTCGGCCCTGCAAGAGTTTTCGTATATGGCTTTTACAGGGGCCGGAGGCAGGAATTTGTTATGCCGTTTACTATATTTGACTATGTCTCACGGCGACGGGCTCGCACAGGATTTACACCTGTTTCCCCGGACAACCCGTTTCTTATCATAATTGTTTTAAGAGGACACGTCAATAGCAGTTTTTCCGGCAATCAGCTTTACAAACCTGATATTCTATGATATAACAAACATGTTTGGAACAATTCAATATTTCTAATAGCAGAGTAGAAATCTGTGCGTCAAGGGTTCTATGGACAGGGAGTTGCCATAGAAATGAAAAACATTTCAAAATGTTTGCGTTACAGGCTTCGCATCCCGCTGCTGCATATAGGTTGTTTAGGCCTCCTTTATGTAGTTAGGAAAACTGCTAGGAAGGAGGATTTTTTATGAAGAAAACATTTCAGGTTTTCAGAGATTCCTGGAGGGAACTTTTTGTTACAAAAAATATCGTTTTGTGCGGGCTGATGGCGGCACTGGCGGTGGTTTTAAGTATGGTGGCATCCATAGATATCGGGCCGTATATCCGGATCGGTTTTTCGGGTTTG
This sequence comes from uncultured Lachnospiraceae bacterium, assembly GCA_947385425.1. GTDB lineage: Bacteria > Bacillota > Clostridia > Lachnospirales > Lachnospiraceae > Kineothrix. The sequence continues at coordinate 5,407 of CANDKY010000007.1, forward strand.
CCCAACCGTGTGGTGGAGTGCCTTTTCGGGCCGGTGACAGGCTGCCTTTTTGGCGGTATGCTGGATGTCCTGAAATATATGCTGAAACCGTCAGGGCCGTTTTTTTTCGGGTTCACGTTTAATGCTATGCTGGCCGGCCTGATTTACGGGATGCTGCTTTATCAGAAGCCCATTACGGTCAGGCGTATCGTAGCGGCTGAGTTTTTGGTGAAATTGATTGTGAACTGCCTGCTGAATACCCTTTGGATTTCTATGCTGTATGGAAAGGGTTTTTTTGCACTTCTGCCGCTGCGGATGTTGAAAAATGCGATTATGCTGCCGATTGACAGTTGTATTTTGTATTTTACTCTGACTTATGTAAAGCGGATTATGAAATATCTGGGCGGATATCATATGGGGGTTAATATATGAAATGGAAAAAATTTAAGGTAAAGATACGGACGGAAGCGGAAGATATTGTGATCAGCGCATTGTATGACATCGGCCTGGAAGGTGCGCAGATTGAGGATAAAGTACCTCTTACGGCGGCGGAGAAGGAGCAGATGTTTGTAGATATCCTTCCGGAAACGCAGGAAGACGACGGCATTGCATATCTGAGTTTTTTTGTGGAAGAGCAGGAGGACGGCAGGCTGGCGCTGGACGGCGGGGCGGTATCTGCCGGGGAGATACAGGCAAAAGTGGAGCAGGAGCTGGAGAACCTCAGGATGTTTATGGATATCGGCGAAGGGACTGTATCGATAGAGGAAACAGAGGATATTGACTGGATAAATAATTGGAAGCAGTATTTTCATCAGTTTTATATTGATGATGTGCTGGTTATCCCGTCCTGGGAGGAAGTAAAGGAAGAAGACCAGGGTAAAATGATACTTCATATTGATCCGGGAACGGCATTCGGAACCGGGATGCATGAGACGACCCAGCTCTGCATCCGCCAACTGCGAAAATTTATTACTCCCGAAACAAAACTTCTGGATGTGGGGACGGGCAGCGGGATCCTTTCGATCTTATCCCTGATGTTCGGGGCGCAGCAAGCGGTGGGGACGGATCTGGATCCCTGCGCGGCAGAGGCGGCAAAGGAGAATATGGCGGCAAACCATATTGGGGAGGATAGATTCCGGGTGATAATCGGCAATATTATCACGGAGAAGAAGGTACAGGATAAGGTTGGCTATGGATGTTATGATATTGTGGCGGCCAATATCCTGGCGGATGTTTTGGTGCCGCTGACACCGGTTATTTTTCATCAGTTGAAAAAGGGCGGGGTTTATATTACGTCAGGGATTATTGATGATAAGGAAGAGACGGTTTTGGAAGCTGTCCGTGCTGCGGGGCTTGATGTGCTGGAAGTGGCTTATCAGGGCGAGTGGGTTTGCGTGACGGCGCGCAAGCCGTGAGAGGTCGGAGACGGTATGTATCATTTTTTTGTGGAACCTTCCCAGATACAGGGGATGGATATTACGATTACAGGCAGCGATGTAAACCATATTAAAAATGTCCTGCGCATGAAAGCAGGGGAAGAACTGTCCGTGAGCAACGGGATGGACGGGAAAGAGTACCGCTGCGGAATAGAGGAAATCCGGGAGGACAGTATTTTATGCAGGCTGCGTTTCATTAAAGAGGATGGGGTGGAGCTTCCGTCAAAGGTATACTTGTTCCAGGGGCTTCCGAAAGCGGATAAGATGGAACTGATTATACAGAAAGCTGTAGAACTGGGGGTCTATGAGATCATCCCGGTGGCGGCGGAACGGTCGGTGGTGAAGCTGGACGGAAAAAAAGAAGCGGGGAAGCTGGCGCGCTGGCAGGCAATCGCGGAGGCGGCGGCGAAGCAGAGCAGGCGGCATATTATTCCGCAGATACATCCGGTAATGTCCATGAAGGGGGCAATTTCCTATGCATCCTTTATGGATATCCGCCTGTTTCCCTATGAACTGGCAAAGGATATGGGGAGGACGAAGGAAACGATGGAAGCGCTCCGGCCGGGGCAGTCCATAGCAGTGTTCATCGGGCCTGAAGGCGGCTTTGGGGAAAGCGAGGTCCGGACGGCTGTGGATGCCGGTATACAGCCAATTACCATGGGCAGGAGAATACTGCGTACGGAAACGGCGGGCCTGACGATATTGAGCTGGATAATGTATCAGTTGGAATTATAAGGATATCAGGTACCAATCGGAAAAAAGGTCATATAATGAGTATATGCAGAGAAAATAGCTTATAGTACACAGAATGTTAGGAGACGAAACATGGAAGTATATTTAGACAATTCAGCTACTACAAGATGCTTCGACGATGTGGCGGCTTTCATGGCACAGATTATGTGCAGGGATTATGGCAATCCGTCCAGTCTGCATATGAAAGGCGTACAGGCAGAGAATTATCTGCGGTATGCGAAAGAGACCATTGCCAAGACTTTGAAAATAAATGAAAAGGAGATATTGTTTACCTCGGGCGGGACCGAGGCGGATAATATCGCTTTGATTGGTACTGCCATGGCAAACCGCAGGGCGGGGAAGCATTTGATTACGACGAAGATCGAGCATCCGGCTGTATTGCAGACTATGCAATATCTGGAGGAGGAGGGGTTCCGGGTAACTTATTTGCCGGTGGACGGGAATGGAAGGATACGCCTGGAGGATTTGCAGAAAGCAATGACGAAGGAAACGATCCTTGTATCCATTATGCATACTAACAATGAAATCGGCAGTTTACAGCCCATAGCGGAAGCGGGGGCGCTGATAAAGAGCATGAATCCCCGTACCCTTTTCCATGTGGATGCCGTACAGGGATTCGGGAAATTCCGTATTTACCCAAAGAAAATGGATGTCGACCTGCTGACTGTCAGCGGCCATAAGATACATGGCCCTAAAGGGACCGGTTTCCTGTATGTGAATGAAAAAGTGAAGATTAAGCCCATTATTTTCGGAGGCGGGCAGCAGAACGGACTCCGTTCCGGTACGGAAAACGTACCGGGGATAGCGGGGCTGGCGAAAGCAGTGGAAATGGTGTATGCCGATCTGGACAGGGATGTGGAGAGGCTGTATGGCCTGAAGCGGAAGTTCGTGGAAGGAGTCGGCCGGATAGAATATGTGAAAGTCAACGGCCTGACCGGAAGGGACAGCGCACCGCATGTGGTCAGCGTATCCATAAGAGGGATCCGCAGCGAAGTGATGCTCCATGCCCTGGAGGATAAGAACATTTACGTGTCAGCCGGGAGCGCCTGCTCCGCCAGGAAGCCGCAGCCGTCCGCTACGCTGAAGGCGATCGGGGTGGAAAAAGATTTGCTGGAATCTACCCTGCGGTTTAGCTTTTCTATTTTTACGACGGAGGAAGAAATAGACTATACATTGCAGACGATGTATGATATTATTCCCATGCTGCGGAAATACACAAGGCGCTGATGCTTAAGACACGCTCTGGTGCGGATTCGTTTTGCCCCGAATGCGGGGCAAAGCTCCCGCAGAAGGATGAAAACGGGATTTTAAACAGGCTCTAAGGAACTGTTCTGCCCGCCCGAAACCGCGTCTGAAAGGAGATGCATGGTTTTGGGGCAGGCAGGGTGCTTAAGTTTATGATATTGGGCTGGTATGGAACTGTATGAAAATAACCTGGGACAGATGCTGAATAGGTGTGCGGTATGCGGAGCAGGGAAAGCCCGCCTGGCGGGCGGAAAGGTGTTTGGATGTTTACGGCTTTTTTGATAAAGTATGCGGAGATAGGTGTAAAAGGCAGGAACCGTTATATTTTTGAAGATGCTTTGGTGCAGCAGATTAAATATGCGGTGAGAAGGTGCGAGGGGGAATTTAAGGTAACACGGACGCAGGGACGGATTTACGTGGAGGCTGTATCGGGATTTGACTTTGATGAAATTGTGGACAACTTAAAAACAGTGTTTGGAATTTCCGGTATCTGCCCGGTAGTTTATGTGAGGGATGAGGGATTTGAAAAATTGGGGGAAGAGATCATCCGGTATGTGGGGGAAGTTTATCCGGAAACGGATAAAAGTTTTAAAGTAAACGCGCGCAGGGCAAGGAAAAATTACCCGCTGACTTCCATGGAAATTAACAGCGGGATAGGAAGTATTCTTTTGGATGCTTATCCTGCTATGAAGGTGGATGTGCATAAGCCGGACATCCTGTTAAACATTGAAATCAGGGAGAAAATATATATCTATTCCGAGACGATCCCGGGGCCGGGGGGGATGCCGGTAGGGACAGGCGGAAAGGCCATGCTGCTTTTATCCGGCGGTATTGATTCGCCGGTGGCAGGGTATATGATTGCCAAACGCGGTGTAAAAATTGATGCGGTGTATTTCCATGCGCCGCCGTATACCAGCGAGAGGGCGAAACAGAAAGTGGTGGATCTGGCACGTATCATATCACGTTATACCGGCCCGGTTTATCTGCATGTTATCAATTTTACGGACATCCAGTTGTATATATATGACAAATGCCCCCATGAGGAACTGACGATTATTATGCGCCGTTATATGATGCGCATTGCAGAACGGATTGCAAAAGAAACGGAATGCCTCGGGCTGATTACCGGGGAAAGCATCGGGCAGGTGGCATCCCAGACGATGCACAGCCTGGCAGCTACCAATGAAGTATGCACCATGCCGGTCTACCGTCCGCTGATTGGTTTTGACAAGATGGAGATTGTGGATATTTCGGAGAAAATAAATACCTATGAGACTTCCATACAGCCGTTTGAGGACTGCTGTACGATTTTTGTAGCAAAACATCCGGTGACAAAGCCGAATCTGAACATTATCCGCAGGCATGAGGAGAATCTGCAGGAGAAAATTGAAGAAATGGTGGATACGGCTGTCCGCACGGCGGAATTGATTATTGTGCATCAATGAACTGGCCACGATCCGGTGCAAAGCAAAAAGCATCCGGTTATCCGAATGCTTCAGGCGCGGATGCTTTTCCTACAGGAAAGCTTCCGCCGTTTGTGACTTTGCATTATGTATTTTGTACGTCTGTATTCTATACATTTGTATCCATACATTGCAAATGAAGCCGGCGGCCCTTTAAATCATGTAGGGCTTTAATGCTTCAAGCACTTCATCCACATCGTCTTCTGCATGGATATTCAGATCGATCGGCTTAGATAAATCCAGGCTGAAGATGCCCATAATGGATTTGGCATCGATAACATACCTGCCGGATACTAAGTCAAAATCATACTCAAATTTTGTAATATCGTTTACAAAAGACTTTACCTTATCAATGGAATTTAACGAAATCTGAACTGTTTTCATCGCTTTCTACCTCCTTTTGCTTTCATACCTTCTGCACTTATAATAGTAAAGGCTGGGACGGGAAAAGTCAATGCATAAACAGTACAAAAAAAGAAAGGAATCGCATGAAAAGTGTAGCATTACATAACCTGGGGTGTAAAGTAAACGGATATGAAATGGACGTAATGCAACAAATGCTGCTGGAAAAAGGTTATGAAATTGTACCTTTTGGTAAAAAAGCCGATATATATATCATAAATACATGCACGGTAACGAACATAGCAGACCGGAAAAGCAGGCAGATGATCCACCGCGCGCGGAAGATGAACCCGGAAGCGATCGTGGTGGCAGCAGGGTGCTATGTACAGGCCAGGCAGGAAGACATACTCCGGGATGCAGGCGTTGACCTGGCTGTCGGGAATAACAAAAAGAAGGACTTGCCTTCTATTCTGGAAGAATTTATAGCCAGGAAGGAGCGGGGGGCTGCCGGGACAGAAAACGGGAAAACACTGGACGGCACGACGGTTATTGATATCAGCCGTACCAAAGAGTTCGAGAGGATGAGGCTGCGGGAAACGGCAGGGCATACGAGGGTTTATGTGAAGATCCAGGACGGATGCAATCAGTTTTGTTCCTATTGCATTATTCCCTATACCAGGGGGCGCGTCAGAAGCCGGGAACAGGAAGACATATTGGAAGAGATACAGGGGATGGCAGAACGGGGCTATCAGGAAGCAGTGCTGACCGGAATCCATATCAGTTCTTACGGCATGGATCGGGGGGAGCCCGGACTGCCGGGGCTGATAGAAGCGATTCATAGGATTGACGGAATACACAGGATACGCCTGGGTTCATTGGAACCCAGGATTATTACGGAAGAGTTTGTGGACAGACTGGCAGGACTGGAGAAACTGTGCCCTCATTTTCATTTATCCCTGCAAAGCGGATGCGATGATACGTTAAAGCGTATGAATAGGCATTATACGACTGGGCAATACTATGAAAAAGTCAGTCTGCTCAGGGATAATTTCAGCCATCCGGCGATTACTACGGATGTAATTGTAGGTTTTCCCGGAGAGACAGAGGAAGAATTTGAAACAACGAGGGCATTTCTGGAAAGGATAAAGTTTTATGAGATGCATGTGTTTAAGTATTCCCCGAGAAAAGGGACGCGTGCCGCTGTTATGGGGAATCAGGTGCCGGAAGAAGTCAAGGGGCAGCGCAGCAGCCGGCTTTTGGAACTGGAGCGCAGGGTTTCCAGGGAATACAGGGAGTACTACATAGGGGAAGAAGCGGAGGTATTGTTTGAGGAAGAAAAAATAATAGACGGGACGGTGTTCCAGGTAGGGCATACGAAACAGTATGTGAAGGCGGCAAAGAGGACGGGGGAGGATTTACGCAACCGGATAGCGGCGGGAAGGGTAGCCGGGCTACTGACGGATGAGGTGCTTCTTTTGGAATAAACCAATGCTGCCGGCAGCAGCCTTCTGTCTGTGCCCGGCAGAGGGCTTAAGCCGGACATTGGGTGTAAACTGCAATATTGCTGTTTTTTTGTACGGAAATGACAGAACAGAGTACTTGAAATTTGGCAGTAAATGAGGTATGATAAAAATAAGTATGTAGTTTCGGACAGTAATCAGAGTAGATGAGCAACAATGGATAAGGGCGTGATAATATGCAGGATTTTGGCAGTACACAATTCTTCAGCGTTGAAACAGAACCGGAAACCGGCGTGGAGAGGGTTTTGACAACAGTATATGAGGCATTGACGGAAAAGGGGTATAATCCGGTAAATCAGATAGTAGGGTATATTATGTCGGGGGATCCCACTTACATTACCAGCCATAAAAGTGCCAGGAGCATGATAATGAAAGTGGAAAGGGATGAACTGGTAGAAGAACTGCTTACGAAATATATTGCAAATAAGCATTGGAAGTAGGCAAAACGGGGATACGGCAGCAGAAAAGGAGAACAGGATATCCATGCGGATAATGGGCTTGGATTTCGGGTCGAAGACGGTGGGGGTGGCGATCAGTGATGAATTGCTGCTCACGGCACAGGGCATTGAAATCATAGAAAGAAAAGAAGAAAATAAGTTACGCAGGACGTTGGCGAGGATTGAAACGCTGATTTTGGAATACGGAGTGGAAGAGATCGTTCTTGGGCTGCCGAAAAATATGAACAATTCTTTGGGAGAACGGGCAGAGCTTTCCATGGCTTTTAAGGACAGGCTGGAGCGGAGGACGAATGTCCCGGTGGTAATGTGGGATGAGAGGCTTACTACCGTTGCGGCGGACAAAGCGATGATAGAGGCCGGGATCAGGCGTGAACACAGGAAAGAGCATGTAGATAAGATTGCCGCATGCTTTATTTTGCAAGGGTATCTGGATTACAGGAAAAATAAGGAGAGTTTGGGTGGAGAAGCTGGTATTTGAATCGGAAAGCGGGGCACCGGAAGAGTTTTTTGTGGTAGAGGAAACGAAACTCGGCGGCATTGCGTATATCCTTGTAACGGAAAAAGAAGAAGGGGATGGCGAAGCGTTTATTTTAAAAGATGTTTCGGCACCGGAGGACACGGAAGCGCTGTATGAAGTCGTGGAGGATGAAACGGAGCTGAGTGCGGTTGCAGAAGTTTTTGGGAGTATACTCGAGGATATCGATCTTACAGGGATGGAGTAAATGGCAGTAGACAGGGAGCAATTTAGACAATTGTTAAAGGAAAAAGGTTTAAAGGTGACGAGCCAGAGGCTAATGGTACTGGAAGCTCTCGCTGCATGCCCGGATAAACATCTGACTGCGGAAGAAATTTATGAAATGGTAAAGGCAGACTATCCAGAGATAGGACTGGCTACTGTTTATAGAACGATACAGCTACTTTTGGAATTACACTTGATTGACCGCATCAATTTGGACGACGGGTTTGTACGTTATGAAATCGGGAATGTGGGGCTGGGTACGGCAAAACACCACCATCACCATTTGATATGCATAAATTGTGGTAAAGTAATATCCTTCAAGGACGATTTATTGGAGGAGCTGGAAGAAAAGATTACGAGGACGACCGGATTCCATGTGATGGATCATGAAGTGAAACTCTACGGGTACTGTTCAGAATGTGGAGGAAAAACTGATTGAAGAAAAAAGAAAACGGAAATGTTTCCAAGCTGAAGATTATCCCCCTGGGCGGCTTGGAACAGATTGGAATGAACATTACTGCCTTCGAGTATGAGGACAGTATTGTTGTGGTGGACTGCGGGCTGTCATTCCCGGATGATGATATGCTGGGAATCGATCTGGTGATACCGGATGTGTCTTATTTGAGGGAAAACATAGAAAAGGTAAAAGGGTTTATGATTACTCATGGGCATGAGGATCATATCGGCGCCCTGCCCTATGTACTCAGGGACATTAACGTACCGGTTTACGCCACCAAACTGACAATGGGGATTATTGAAAACAAATTAAAGGAACACAACTTAACAGGCAATACCAAAAGAAAAGTGGTAAAATTCGGGCAGTCCATCAATCTGGGGCAGTTTCGGATTGAATTTATTAAAACAAACCACAGTATCGTAGACGCGGCGGCGCTGGCTATATATTCACCGGCAGGAATCGTAATCCATACCGGGGACTTTAAAGTGGATTATACGCCGGTATTCGGGGATGCCATTGATCTCCAGCGGTTTGCGGAGATCGGGAAAAAAGGCGTGCTGGCACTGATGTGCGACAGCACCAATGCGGAGAGGCCGGGGTTCACGCCGTCGGAAAAGACGGTAGGGAAAACCTTTGATTCCCTTTTTGCGGAACACAGCGATACAAGGATCATTATCGCTACCTTTGCTTCCAATGTGGACAGGGTCCGGCAGATAATTAATTCGGCCAATAAGTATGGCAGGAAAGTCGTGGTGGAAGGGCGCAGTATGGTAAATATCATAGAGACGGCCACCAGCCTGGGATATCTGGAGATACCGGATAAGACTTTGATTGATATTGAGCAGCTTAAAAATTACCCGGATGAAAAAACGGTTATTATTACTACAGGAAGCCAGGGGGAAAGTATGGCGGCGCTCAGCCGTATGGCGGGGAATGTCCATAAAAAGATTTCCATAGGCCCCGGGGATACGGTTATATTTTCATCCAACCCGATTCCGGGGAATGAGAAAGCGGTTACGAATGTAATTAATGAACTGTTAATCAAGGGCGCGGATGTTATCTTCCAGGATGTGCATGTGTCGGGACATGCCTGCCAGGAAGAGATTAAATTGATTTATACCCTGGTACACCCCAGGTATGCGATTCCGGTACACGGGGAGTACAAGCATCTGAAAGCACAGGCGAGGATAGCGCGGGAGCTGGGTATCCCGAAGGAAAATATATTCCTTTTAAATTCAGGTGACGTATTGGAGCTTGGAAACGGCGGGGCGAAAGTTGTGGATAAAGTTCCGGTTGGGACAATCCTTGTGGACGGCCTGGGCGTCGGGGATGTAGGTAATATTGTGCTGCGTGACAGGCAGCATCTGGCAGAGGACGGCATCTTAATTGTTGTGCTGGCTCTGGACGGCTATTCGGATCAACTGGTATCGGGGCCGGATATTGTATCGCGCGGGTTTGTTTATGTGCGGGAATCGGATGAACTGATGGAAGAAGCACGGATGATAGTGGATGAAGCGGTTCACGGATGCCTGGATAAGGGGATCAGTGACTGGGGAAAAATAAAAGGCGGGATAAAAGATTCGCTGGGTGATTATGTATGGAAGAAGACAAAACGCCGCCCTATGATATTGCCGATTATTATGGAAGTCTGAGGATACTTTAAGGAATTATAAAGCAGCGGAGGACATTCAGGATGGACAACTATATAAGGAAGGCATCGATGGCTTTTGCAAGGGAAGTGAAGCAGTCAGAGGTTTACCAGGAATACGCCAGGCAGCTTACGAGGATCAAGGAGCAGCCGGAGCTGTATGGGAGTGTGAATGAATTCAGGAAGAAGAATTTTGACATACAGAATAACGGGGCGCCGGAGAATATGATGGAGCGTCTGGAGGAATTGGACAGGGAGTATGCCTGGCTCAGGGAGAATGCTTTGGTGGAGGATTTTCTGGATGCCGAATTGAAATTTTGCAGGATGATGCAGGAGATAGATGCCTTGATTGTCGGGGAGCTGGACTTTCAATAGTTTAAGAGGAAAAAGAGGGATTGAAGGGGGTTGCGCGCAGCGGGTTTTTTGGCCGGCCGGGTTTTTACGGAAGGATGGTGGTTGGGATGAAAATAAGCCATATCATAGGCGGTGTGTTGGATACGGTGGTTAAGGTTGTATTAATCGCAGTAATCGTGGTATATGCCTATAAGTATGCACTGGAAGCATATAACTTCGGATACCGTGTGTTTGCGGAAGAGCCGGTTTCAAATTCGGGGTCGGCAAAAGTTATAAGCATTTATATCCCGGAAAATGCCACTGCTATGGAAATCGGGGAGGTCCTGGAAGAAAATGGCCTGATTAAAGACGCCAGGCTCTTCCTGGTGCAGGAACTTCTGTCGGGGCACCATGATGAGCTGCGGGAAGGAAAGTATGAGCTGAGCAGCGATATGACGCCGGAAGAGATGATTAAAGTCCTGACTGCGGATACGGGAGAAGGGGAAGAAGAGGCGGCCGGTACGTCTGCGGAAAACGGCGGGGCATCCGGGGAGGATGGAACGGAAGATGACGCAGGGGATGGCACAAACGAAGGGACAGAGGATGGGATGGAAGACGGGATGGACGGCGGCGATGGGACATTGGAAGGCAATGGGGCCGGAGAGGAGCAGCAATGATTACGGAAGAACGGCTCCGTGTTTTCCTGAATTCGCTGGATCGCGGCAATACCGGGTTTTTGAATGAAATAGAGGACGAGTGCAGGAGAACGGACGTGCCTGTTATCCGTACACAGATACAGGAGCTGCTGAAATTTTTGCTGGCGGTAAACCGGCCGCACAATATTCTGGAGGTAGGGACAGCCATTGGCTTTTCGGCTCTTCTTATGAGCGAATACGCGCCGGAAGGGTGCCATATTACAACGATTGAAAAGTATGAAAAGAGGATACCGCTGGCAAGGGAGAACTTCCGGCGGGCAGGCAGGGAAGCGATGATTACCCTTTTGGAGGGGGATGCACTGGAAATATTAAGGGATCTGAGGGAAAGCTATGATATGATCTTTATGGATGCGGCCAAAGGGCAGTATATCCGTTTCCTGCCGGATACCCTGAGGCTTCTGCGCAGCGGGGGCCTTTTGGTGTCGGATAATGTGCTGCAGGACGGGGATGTCCTGGAATCGCGTTTTGCCGTGACGAGACGCAACCGGACGATACACGCGAGGATGAGGGATTATCTGTACGAGCTGAAACATAATGAGCAGTTGGAAACAGTAATATTACCGATAGGCGACGGGGTGACGGTGAGTGTGAAACTGTGATGCTGCAAAGAGATCAGGGAAAGCGGTTTTCAAATATGCCCCGATATATAAGTGGCAGCAAAGAGGAAGGGAGAGGCAGTCCATATGAAGAAACCCGAACTGTTGGTTCCGGCAGGGAGCCTTGAAGTGCTGCGGACAGCCGTGGTGTTTGGCGCGGATGCAGTGTATATAGGCGGGGAGGCGTTTGGTCTTCGGGCCAAAGCGAAAAATTTCAGCCGTGCCGATATGGAGGCAGGGATACAGTTTGCACACAGGCACGGGGTGAAAGTACATGTGACGGCGAATATCCTCGCCCATAACCGTGATCTGCAGGGGGCAAGGGAATATTTTAAGGAACTGAAGGAATTGAAACCGGATGCGCTGATTATTGCGGATCCGGGGATGTTTGTGATGGCGAAAGAGATTTGCCCGGAAATTGATATCCATATTTCCACTCAGGCGAATAATACAAATTATGAGACTTTTTTGTTCTGGTATCGCCAGGGGGCGAAGCGCGTTGTATGTGCGCGGGAATTATCTTTGGAGGAAATCAGGGAAATACGCAGGGAAGTACCGGAGGATCTGGAGATAGAAAGTTTCATCCACGGCGCCATGTGCATCTCCTACTCGGGAAGATGCCTGTTAAGCAATTATTTTACCGGAAGGGATGCGAACCAGGGCGCCTGTACCCATCCCTGCCGGTGGAAATATGCGGTGATGGAGGAAACAAGGCCGGGAGAATATTTTCCGGTTTATGAGAATGAGCGGGGAACCTTTCTTTTTAATTCCGGGGATTTGTGCATGGTCGGGCATATCCCGGAGCTGATAAACGCCGGGATTGACAGTTTTAAAATAGAAGGCCGGATGAAGACGGCACTTTACGCGGCGACTGTTGCAAGGACTTACCGGAAAGCGATTGATGATTACATGGAATCGGAAGAAAAATACCAGGACAGTCTGGACTGGTATCGGAGGGAAATTGCAAAATGTACTTACCGGCAGTATACGACAGGGTTCTACTTCGGCAGGCCGGATGAAAAAATGCAGATTTATGAGGAAAGCACTTATGTGAAAGAGTATATATACCTTGGCATGGTGCAGGAAGTGGACGGGAGAGGCCGTGCGAAAATTCAGCAGAAAAATAAGTTCTGTGTCGGCGATACGATTGAGATTATGAAAACGGGCGGGAGCAATGTGGAAACGAAGGTGCTGTCGCTTGAGACGGAAGAAGGGCAATACGTGGATTCCGCCCCTCATTCCAAACAGGTGCTGTTTGTGGAATTGGCCGGACAGGTATCGCAGTATGATATCCTGCGGATGGCTGCGCCGGAGAAGGAAGCAGTGTAGCCTTTGGCGCGGGGCAGATGCCGGGAAGGGCCTTATTATACCCGGACTGTGCATATTGAACAGTAAACGGCGCGGGAAGTTATTTTTTTCCGCAATATGTTATAAAAAGGCGGGAAGTGTAAAATTAGGCTTGCAATTTTGCGGGAAATGGGTTATTGTAAATAAGCAGAGGGAAACCTCAAGAATAATGAAATCCTGATCGGACAAAGGCGTTCCAGTTTTTTGGGGACGTTTTTTTTATGCACGGCCCTATGCAGAGGAAACACACTCTGGAGCGTGATTGCGGGTCGGGATATAGGATAGCAGGATATTATAAATAATAAACATAAAAACAGAAAGGATGTATGGAAATGGGCGAAGTGTTTAACGTAGAGGAGATTTTTGCAAAAAATGTATTCACGATAGGGAAAATGAAACAGCGTCTCACGCGGAATGTGTATAAGGAAGTCGTAAAGGTAATGGAGCAGGGCGGCGAACTGTCCCTGGCGGCGGCGGATGTGGTGGCGAAGGCTATGAAGGACTGGGCGGTGGAAAACGGCGCTACCCATTACACCCATTGGTTCCAGCCGCTTACCGGTATTACGGCGGAAAAGCATGATTCTTTTATAACGCAGCCCGATGAAGAGGGAAAGATGTTAATGGAGTTTTCCGGAAAGGAGCTGATCAAGGGGGAACCGGATGCTTCCTCGTTTCCTTCCGGCGGCCTGCGTGCAACCTTTGAGGCAAGGGGCTATACGGCGTGGGATATTACTTCCCCTGCTTTCCTGAAAGAAGGGGCGACGGGCGTTATCCTTTGTATCCCCACCGCGTTTTGTTCCTATAAGGGGGAGGCGCTGGATAAGAAGACGCCGCTGCTGCGTTCCATGGAGGCGGTCAGCGAACAGGCCCTGCGTATTGTACGTCTGTTCGGGAATACACAGGCGACGAAGGTAATGGCCAGCGTAGGGCCGGAGCAGGAATATTTCCTGGTGGATAAGGAGAAATATCTTCAGAGGCCGGATTTGATCTTTGCAGGGCGTACGCTATTCGGGGCGCCCGCCCCCAAGGGCCAGGAGATGGAAGACCATTATTTCGGTGTTATCCGGGAACGGATTGGCGCTTACATGAAGGATTTGAATGAGGAACTCTGGAAACTGGGCGTTACTGCCAAAACACAGCACAATGAGGTAGCTCCGGCGCAGCATGAGCTGGCAACGATTTATGAGAGTGCAAACATTGCGGTAGATCACAATCAGGTAGTGATGGAGACAATGAAGAGGGTCGCTGTGCAGCATAATATGAGGTGTCTGCTCCATGAAAAGCCTTTTGCGGGCGTAAACGGTTCCGGCAAGCACAACAACTGGTCCCTTGGCACGGATAACGGCGTGAACCTGTTGGATCCCGGCGATACGCCGAACGAAAATATACAATTTTTGCTTGTACTAGCCTGCATTATGAAAGCGGTGGATACCCATGCGGATCTGCTGCGCCAGAGTGCGTCGGATGTGGGCAATGACCACAGGCTCGGGGCCAATGAAGCACCGCCGGCGATCATTTCCATGTTCCTTGGCGAACAGTTGGAAGATGTGGTGAAACAGTTGGTGGAAACAGGCATCGCTTCGACCTGCAAGGAAGGCGGGGTATTGGAGACAGGGGTTTCCACGCTGCCGAACCTGGCAAAGGATGCCACGGACAGGAACCGCACGTCGCCGTTTGCCTTTACCGGAAATAAGTTTGAATTCCGTATGGTAGGTTCCGCGGATTCGATTGCGAGCCCGAATACCATACTGAATGCGATTGTGGCGGAGGCTTTCTGCGAGGCAGCGGATATTTTGGAGAAGGCGGAGAACTTTGAGATCGCGGTACACGACCTGATTAAGGAATATATGACAAAGCATCAGAGAATCATTTTTAACGGCAACGGTTATTCCGACGAATGGGTTGCGGAGGCGGAGAGAAGAGGGCTGCCGAACATTAAATCCATGGTGGAGGCAGTGGAGACGCTGACTACGGAGAAAGCGGTCAGGTTGTTCGAAAAATTCCATATTTTCACGGAGGCGGAATTGGAGTCGCGGGAAGAAGTCCTGTATGAAACATATGCGAAGACTATTAATATTGAAGCACTGACGATGATTGATATGGCGTCCAAACAGATCCTTCCGGCAGTCGTGAAATATACGAAATCCCTCGCGGATACGGTAATCGCCGTGAAGGGGGCAGGGGCGGATGCATCTGTCCAGGCGGATTTGCTTGCAAAGGTATCCGGGAAGCTGGCAGAAGCAAAAGCAGCCCTGACTGTTTTGCAGGAAGAAGAGAACAAGGCAGGGTGCATCGCCGACAGCAAGGGGCAGGCATTCGCTTATAAGGATAAGGTGAAAGCGGCAATGGAAGCGCTCCGTATCCCGGTTGATGAATTGGAGATGCTGGTGGATAAAGAAGTGTGGCCTTATCCTACGTATGGGGATCTGATGTTTGAAGTGTAGCAGGTTTGTGTTTGGATCTGGCAGGAAAGAGGATTTCTGCCAGATCTTTTTCTGTGTACAGGGGCGCACAGATGAAGTTGCTGCTTGCGCGGCGAGTAGCAGGGAAAGCCTCCCTGATTCGAACCAAAGAATGTCCGTATTGCAAGCTCGTTTATTCACCCGCTTTCAGGCTCCACAGGCGGAATACCTGTTCCGCGGTGTCTGCCATATTGGCTTTTGCATTCTGCGGCTCCATGGCTTCTTCCAGGGTAGTTGGGCGGCGCAGAATGGAAAAAAACGCATCGATCCCGTTTTTGTTGCATTCTATGGCTTCTTTTGTGACACTCCCGGCAAATGCAAGGACTGGTTTGCCATATTTTTTTGCCAGTTTTGCCACTCCGATTGGTGCTTTTCCCATGGCAGACTGCCCGTCCAGGCATCCTTCGCCCGTAACAACGATATCAGCCTCTTTTATATAGTTTTCCAGTTTTGTTTCTTCCAATACGATACGGATACCGGACTGTAAGGCAGCGTTGGTAAAAGTTAAAAATGCAAAACCAAGACCACCGGCCGCTCCGGCTCCGGGCTGCTTCGGATCGGTATGGGGGAATTGGCTCTTAGCCAGGTCTGCATAGGCTTTAAGCCATTGGTCCATACGGGTAATCATGGAAGGGGTGGCTCCTTTTTGGGGGCCGTATACGGCGCTGCAGCCTTGTGGCCCGCATAGCGGGTTCGTGACATCGCAGGCAACCCTGAATTCGCACAGGGATAGCTCCGGAATTACGCGGCTGCCGTTTATGGAATGGAGCAGTTCCAGGCCGTGTGCGCCGAAAGGGACCGGATTTTGGTCTTTATCCAGAAAATCAAAGCCCAACGCCTGGAGCATGCCGATTCCGCCGTCATTTGTGGCGCTTCCGCCAATACCTATGATAAAACGCCTGCAGCCGTTTCTGATGGCGTCGCTTATCATTTCCCCCACACCATACGTGGTGGTACGGAGAGGATTGCGTTTTTGAGCGGGCACCAGCATAATGCCGGCGGCGGCAGACATTTCCAGAATTGCCGTGTGGTTTTTTTCTATAATGCCGTATTCACAGTCTACCGGATTTCCCAGCGGGCCGGTGACGGTAATGTGCCGTTTGGTTCCGCCCATGCCATATACCAGTGCATCGACGGTGCCTTCCCCGCCGTCCGCCAGCGGGCGGACAAGGAGGTCTGCATTTGTGTCGGTACGCCGTATGCCTTCTGCAATGGCATGGCCTGCTTCCAGGGAAGTGAGGCTTCCTTTGAGCGAGTCGATTGCTATCAGTACTTTCATTTTTATACCCCCGCATATCGCAAGCGGGGCCTGCGATACTGCACCAATAAATAGTTTGAGACACTGTATTGTCCCATTAACGGGTTTCTGTTTTGGCTGGCAGTTTGTATCCTTTGCCGTTTTCAGTATACTATAGGGAGCATAATGATTGCAAGTGTGCCGTTTACCGTTACGCATTTAATCTGTCATGGGTTTACAGTCAACGATGCCGCCGCATCGCTTCCTTCCTCCGCCTTGCACTGATACAAATATGAGGCATGCTCTAGGCACATAGCCACATCTGCCGGAGAGCATTTTCAAACACGATTTAGGTGAAAACAAGAATTTATACTTTTTTTATAATCAGATGCTTCGGAATTCCTGCGTATATGATAAAATATTTTAGAATATGCTGTTAAGGGTATTGGATTTACTGTTCGTTTGGCCGGGAAGCGGGATGGAGGAAAGGTTCGATGGGGGCATTTGTGGAATTTAAGAATGTCAGCAAGACATATCATATGGGTGAGGTTGATATTGAGGCGCTGCGGGACGTGAACTTTATTATAGAAAAAGGGGAATTTTGTGTCGTGGTGGGGGCATCCGGAGCGGGGAAGACTACGATTTTGAATATCCTGGGCGGGATGGACGGGCTTTCGTCAGGGCAGGTGCTGCTGGACGGGGAAGAGGTTTCGGCTTATAACAAAAAACGGCTGACGGCTTACAGGCGCCACGATATCGGTTTTGTATTCCAGTTCTATAACCTGGTACCAAACCTGACGGCGCTGGAAAATGTGGAACTGGCGGCGCAGATATGTAAAAATCCTCTCGATGCATTGTCTGTCCTGGAGATGGTGGGATTGAAGGACAGGGCGGGAAACTTTCCGGCGCAGTTATCGGGAGGGGAGCAGCAGAGGGTGGCGATCGCGAGGGCGCTGGCGAAGAATCCGAAGTTACTTCTGTGTGATGAACCGACAGGGGCTTTGGATTACAATACGGGCAAGGCAGTTTTGAAGCTGCTGCAGGATGCATGCAGGAAGGATGGGATGACTGTCGTAGTTATTACGCATAACCAGGCATTGACGGCTATGGCAGATCGGATTATTACAGTGAAGAGCGGGACTGTTTGGAGTATGGAAATAAACGGGAATATTGTGCCGGTGGAGGAGATTGAATGGTAGCAATTTCCGGCGCAGGACGGCAAAGTTTTGGTTACGGTGTACCCGGTTAGGAATCGGATAACGATGGGATAAGTATGGGCTAAATATGGAATAAGGAAGGGAAAGGATACGGGAAAAGCGGACGGATGGGCAGCGGAATGTGGAAAACTACAATCAGGGAAATCAAAGGAAGTTTCGGCAGGTATGCGGCGATCCTGGCGATTGTAATGCTGGGTGTGGGGTTGTTTTCAGGATTGAAAGCGACGACACCGGCGATGATCATAACAGAGAACGATTATCTGGAGGACCAGAATTTTTTTGATTTCCGGTTGTTATCGACGATAGGGTTTGAGGAAGAGGATGTGGAGGAACTGGCGCAGGCGGAGGAAATCGCGGAAGCGGAAGGGGCAGTCTCGGCGGATGCCATATGTACTTTCGGGGATGGCGGCAATGAATCTGTTTATAAGTTCCATACTGTGCCGGCGGAAATCAACCGGGTGGTCCTGGTGGCCGGGCGGATGCCGGAGAGCGCGGACGAGTGTCTGTTGGATTCGGCCGTGTACGGTGAGGATGCCATCGGCACCAGGATAACAGTGACGGAAAATAACGGGGAAGATACACTGGAAATGTTTCGGGACCGTACTTTTACGGCGGTGGGAATCGTCCGGTCGCCGTATTATATTAACTTTGAAAGGGGGACGGCTTCCATCGGGGACGGGAAGATTACAGCCTTTATTTATGTGTCGAAGGAGGCGTTTGACTGTGATTACCTGACGGAAATTTATGTCACGCTGGAACAAAAGTATGATGTTTACACGGATGAATATGAAGATTATATAGATTCTTTCCAGGATGAAATGGAGAATCGGGCCAGGAAACTTGTGCAGGACAGGTATGAAGGGATTGTGGAGGATGCCTGGGAGAAAATTGACGATGCCCAGGCAGAATTGGAGGAAAAGACGGCAGATGCGGAACGGGAATTGGCGGATGTCTGGCAGGAGATTCTGGATGGAGAGCAGGAGCTTTTGGATGGGGAACAGGAACTTTCCGACGGGGAGAGGGAGATTGCGGACGGGAAGAAAGAGATTGCGGATCATGAGCAGGAAATTTTGGATGCGGAGCGGGAGCTTTCCGAGGGGGAGCGGGAGATACAGGAGAAGGAGGCAGAGATCGGCGATGCGGATGAGGAGATCCGGTTTCATGAATGGGAAGTATTTGATAATGAAATAAAGCTGGCGGGCGCAAGGGACGAGCTGGAGCAGGGCAGAGAGCTTTTGGATGAAAAAGAAGCGATGCTGCTGCAGGCGGAAAAGGAACTGCTGGAAACGGAAACGGAGCTGGCCGGGCAGGAAGCGGAATTGGAGGAGCAGGAGAAAGCATTGGCACAGCAGGAAGCGGTTATGGAGGAGCAGGAAGCGGCGCTGTCGCAGCAGGAAGGGATATTGAGCGCACAGGAAGAAGCGCTGTCGGGGCAGGAGACGGAACTGGCGGAGAAGGAAGCAGAGCTGGCGCGGCAGGAAGAGGCCCTGAGCGGACAGGAAACAGAGCTTGCGGCGCGGGAAGCGGAATTGGCCAGCCAGGAAGCGGGGCTGATGGCACAGGAAGGGGAACTGAACGGCCGGAAAGAAGAGCTGGAGCAGGCTTATGCCATGCAGGCTATTTCACGGGAACAGTATGAAGAGGGAATGGGGCAGGTGCAGGCAGGCATGGAGCAGCTTGCGGAAGGGATGGCGCAGCTACAGGCCGGTAAAGAGCAGCTCCAGGCAGGAAAAGAACAGGTACAGGCGGCCTGGGGACAGCTCCAGGCAGGAAAGGAACAGCTACAGGCCGGGAGAGAGCAGCTTGCGGAAGGCAAAGCACAGACAGAAGCCGGGAAGGAGCAGTTACAGGCAGGAAAGGAGCAGCTTGCGGCCGGGAAGGAACAGTTAGAGGCCGGAAAAGCACAGATACAGGACGGGCTTGACAGGCTTCGGGCAGGGTTAAGCCAGATCCAGGACGGAAAAGGGGAAATACAGGATGGGAAGGAACAGATTGCGGATGGCCGGGATAAGATTGCCCGTAACGAGGATCTATTAGTATCCGCCGAGGGGGAGCTGGAGGCGGGAAAAGGGGAAGTGGAAAAAGCGCGGAACGAACTGGAGGACGGAAAGGCAGAACTGGAAAAGGCTAAAACGGAACTGGCGGACGGCCGGGCAGAGATGGCAGACGGTAAAGAAGAGCTTGCAAGGGCAAAGACTGATCTGGAAAATGCGCGGACAAAGCTGGAAGAGGGGAAAGCAGATCTTGAGGAGGGGAAAACGGAGCTGGCGGATGCGAAGGTGGAGTACTGGGATGCGAAAGCCGAATTTGAGGAAGAGGTGGCCGATGCCAGACAGAAAATCCGGGATGCACAGGAGGAATTGGCGGATTTGGAGGAACCGGAAGATTATGTGCTGACCAGGAATACCAACGTCGGTTATGCATGTTATGAAAGCGATTCCAATATTGTAGCGGCTATTGCCAATGTATTTCCGGTATTTTTTTTCCTGGTGGCGGCACTGATCTGCATGACGACAATGAACCGGATGGTAGAGGAGCAGAGGACACAGATAGGTGTCCTGAAAGCGCTCGGCTACAGGAATGGTGCGATTATGGGGAAATATCTGTTTTATGCCGGTTCTGCGGCAGCAATCGGTGCGGCCGTGGGATGTCTGGGCGGCACCTGGCTGTTCCCGAAAGTCATATGGCTGGGCTACAGCATTATGTACAGTATGGGGGATATCGATTATTTTTTTGATGTCCGGCTTTCTGTTATAGCGCTGGCGGCGGCACTCCTTTGTTCTATGGGGGCGGCCTGGCTTTCCTGCCGGTATGAGCTGTATAGTGTGCCGGCCAGTTTAATCCGTCCGAAGGCGCCCAAAAGCGGGAAGCGGATTTTCCTGGAACGGATCACTTTTATCTGGAAGCGGATGAAGTTCCTGCATAAGGTTTCGGTGAGGAATATTGTGCGGTATAAAAAGCGCTTTTTAATGATGGTGCTCGGCATCAGCGGCTGTACGGCCTTGCTGGTTACGGGCTTTGGTATCAGGGATTCCGTGGCGGATGTGGCGGATATGCAGTATGGCGAGGTACAGATATACGATATCGGCATTACGTTTTCCGACGGGGTGCATAAGGCGGATATGGAGCAACTGAAGGCGGAGAGCGGCGGCAGGCTGTCACGGATCTCCTGCCTTTATGAGCAGAGCGTGGATCTGGATTTTGGCGGCAGGACAAAATCCGTTTATATGGAAATTGCGGAAGATGAAACGGAAATGGGGGCTTTTGTGAAGCTGCATTCAAAAGACGGGGAAGAAATCCCTTATCCCGGAGAGGGGGAGGCTGTCCTGACGGCGAAAATAGCGGAAAATATGGGTATTAAGGCGGGGGATGAAGTGGTTTTGCGTGATAACGGGCAAAACCGCCTTACCGTGAAAGTTTCGGCTTTGTGCGAGAATTTCGTTTCTAATTATATTTATGTAGGAAAAGGAACCTATGAGCGGCAGATGGGCGGGGAACCGGAATATAAGACTGCCTTTGCGGCTGTGGAAGAAGGGGCGGATATCCATGAAGCGGCGGCTGATATTGCCGATATGGATAATGTGCTGGCTGTTTCCGTGGCGGAGGATATGCGGCAGCGGATCGGTTCAATGATGGAGAGTATGGATTATATTGTGATGCTGATTATTGCCTGTGCGGGGAGCCTGGCTTTCATCGTGCTTTATAACCTGACGAATATCAATATCACGGAGCGTATCAGGGAAATTGCAACAATTAAGGTCCTTGGATTCTATGCGAAGGAAACGGCAGACTATGTGTTCCGGGAGAATCTGGTGCTGACGGGAATAGGCGCGGCAGCCGGCCTTGGCCTGGGGAAATGGCTGCACTGGTTTGTCATGTACAATGTAAATATTGACATGATTTCCTTCAAAACGGTGATAAAGCCGGCCAGTTATCTGTGGAGTATTTTGCTGACTTTTGTTTTTGCATTGCTGGTGAACGGTTTTATGTATTTCAAGCTGGAGAAGATTAATATGGCAGAAGCGCTGAAATCTATCGAATGACCGGGAGAGGGCGGGTGCGCTCTGTTGCGGCGGGTTGGCAGATGGTATATAATATATTTGGAACTGATGTTGCGGCTATAGGGAGAACAGAGAAAAGAGAGGTACAGTTATGAAGTATAATTTTACGGATATTATTGACCGGGGGGATAAGGACGCGATTGCGGCGTCGGTGATCCCCTTCCGGGATGTGCAGGTGAAGGAGGGGTTCAGCAGGCTGCCTATGTGGGTGGCGGATATGAATTTCGCGACAGCACCGTCGATTCCGCGGAAGATAGCGGAAAGGGTGGCACATCCCCTGTATGGTTATTTTGAACCGCGGGAAGAGTATTATGATGCGATTATCCGCTGGCAGGAGAAGCGGCATGGGGTGCAGGGGCTGACAAAGGAGTGCATCGGTTATGAAAACGGTGTGCTGGGCGGGGTGATCAGTGCGCTGAATGTGTTTTGTTCCAGGGGGGATAAGGTAATGCTCCATTCGCCGACTTATGTCGGTTTTACAGGCAGCATCGAAAATAACGGCTACGATATCGTGCATTCCCCGCTGCGGAAGGATGAGGACGGCATCTGGCGGATGGATTTTGAGGATATGGAGTCGAAACTCAGGGAGCAGAATATTCATGCGGCAGTATTCTGTTCGCCCCATAACCCGTGCGGCAGGGTTTGGGAACGGTGGGAAGTGGAACGCGCCATGGAACTGTTTGAGAAGTATCATGTGTATGTAGTGGCGGATGAGATATGGTCGGATATTATTCTTGGGGAAAATACGCATATCCCGGTGCAGTCAGTGTCGGAAGATGCCAGGATGCGGACCGTCGCGCTTTATGCGCCGACCAAGACGTTTAACCTTGCGGGGTTAATCGGCAGTTATCATATTATATATAACCCATGGATCAGGGACAGGGTTATGAAGGAGTCTTCCCTTTCCCATTATAATTCCATGAATGTCCTGTCCATGTATGCTTTGATTGGCGCATACAGTGAAGAAGGGATGGAGTGGGCGGATGAGCTGTGTTTGGTATTGGGTGAAAATGTGGAATATGCCTGCCGGTATATCAGGGAAAACTTCCCCGGAGTGGAGGTGGGTACGCCGCAGGGGACTTATATGCTGCTTCTGGACTGCAGTGAATGGTGCCGCAGGAACGGAAAGACGATAGATGAAGTACAGAGGGCGGGCGTGGAAGCAGGTGTAATCTGGCAGGATGGGAGACCGTTCCACAGCCCGTGCGGTATACGTTTGAATGTGGCGCTGCCTAAGGCATTGCTTATGGAGGCGATGGATCGCCTGAGTAAATATGTGTTTGTGCCTATTTCATAATCATATCCGAATCATCAGGCAATGGTTTCAGCGGTTCATGGGGCAGGGTCTGATACCAGAAGGCCACGGAAGTATAATCGTCATACCGGGGGCCTGTCCATCCAAGGTTGTCCAGGGTCATCCGGAAGCCGGTTTCGAAATGGATGGGATCCGTGACGTGGAAACGGTACAATAAAAACCGCTGCTGCCCATTATAGAAAGCGGAATTATCCCCCAGGATGGCGAACATTCCGGTATAGAGGCCGCTGTAGGTCTGATACCTTTTCAGGTGGATATCGTTGCCAAACCCGTAGGAGCCTCCGAAATAATCTTCCGTGCCGGTGTAATGGATGGAGGGGTATTTATCATCATCGATGTACATCCGCGCCTCGCCTTCTACCCAGCAGGTATTGGCGCCGTTCATGCCGGCGGCCAGGGTCAGTCCGGCAAACTGGCCTTTTCCTCTGATTTGGTCAATGACCGTGTAGGAATGCCCTTTCCGGACGGGGTGTTCCTGGCGGTAGGATGCATGGAAGTAACCGGTATTTTCCGGCAGGGAGCGGTAACAGCCGGTGATAATATAATACAGGGTTTTGGCTTCACTGCTTCGGTTTTCCATGGAAATCCGGCAATGTTTGTGAAAAGGCATCTGCCAGTAACAGTTTAACCCCCTGCCGGGTGCTGCCAGAATTTTGGCTGAGTTTAAAACCGGATATTTTCCGTCCCGGTCTTCAAAGTTTTCGTCGTAGGCGCAGCCGAAAAAAGCGGAAACGGGAGCCTCCACCGACGGGGTTTCATCGTTGTCCCAGTAAATCCGCAGGATGAAGCTGTGCCCTACATATCCGGTAAACCAGACGCTCTGGATAACGCCCGGGCCATCGGTATCCAGAAGAGTAACCGTTTCGCCGGGGGCGATGTCTATGCAGGGGCGGAGTTTGGTGCAGTCCCCGCCTCTGGAACCCCCGCTCCTTGCGCCGGTCGGGTTTTCCGTGGAAAAAGCAAAGGTTTTTATATCCTGAATCAAAGTTAATTCGTCCATGTCAGAAACCTCCTGTTAATGTGTGTGTATTCCTTTTTCAATAATCCCGAAACCCAGAGGGTAGGGGCCGGTGTGTACGCCTATGGTAGCACCGATTTGGTAAACGGGTATTTCCTTTATGTCATAGCCGTTTTCCTGTAAAACGTCCAGGGCATGGTCGCGGAAAGCAAAGCCTTCCTCCCTGTCATATCCGTATCCGACTGCAATGCTGAAACAGTCGATGCCCAGGCCGCTTTCTTTTAGATATTCCAACAAAAGTTCCAGGGCCTTTTTTGTTGTGTTTTTCCGTCCCCTGCCAATGCCGGAGGGGAAAATTTCACCCTGCTTTAAGGTGATGACAGGGCGGATGTTCAGGACGCTTCCTGCGAGGGCGGCGACTTTGCCGATACGCCCTCCATGTTTCAAATATTCCATATCCCCTACGGTGAAGAAGATTCTTCCGGTGCTTTTGATTTCTTCTAAACGTTTTACCGTATCCGGATAATTGACGCCGCTGTCCCGGAGGCTTGCCGCTTCCAGGACATATTGGCCCTGCAGCACCGTATTGATTGTGGCGTCAATAACTGTAATTTCCGCTTGCGGATATTTTTCCAGCACCAGCGACCGGGCGTTCAGGGCTGACTGCATGGAACCGCTGAATTTGGTGGTGATGCAGATGCAGATTACCGGTATCCCTGCCTGTGCGAAGGGCAGGAACGCTTCCTCAAAATCCTGGATGGAGGGCATGGAGGATTTCGGGAATACCCCCTTATTGTCTACCATTTGCTGATAAAAATCCCTTATATTGATTTCCACGTTTTCCTTCATATAATGTTCATCGTCAAAGGAAACATAAAACGGCACTACCGTGATCTTTTTTTCGCGCGCCAGCTCCGGCGGCAGGTCGCAGGAGCCGTCGCTTATAATATGAAATGCTTCGCTCATATCAAACAACCTTTCATTTTTGTATTTTCCGGTGTGTAACTACCTCAGGGATGTGAGATAGGGATGCTGGAATATAGAATACAATACTATGCTTTTGCATAAAAATCAACTGCATTTATGCTGATATATTACAATTTGCAACATTATGCTTATTATAAGTAGTTATTGATACCATATATGCGGGGGCACCGTGAGAGGATGTGTGCCCGGATGGTGAAAATGGGATTTAAACAGGTTCTTGAATGGACAGGGTGCCGATGGGGAAAAACAGGAAAGTAACAAAAGCAGCCGGTATGTATATATTGGTAAAAAAGGTTTTTATTATGGTTCAGTTTACACCACGTCTTACCTTCGTTAAAATATTGGAGAAAAACCGCCCTCGGGCTGTAGCATGGGTAACAGGAAATGATATGAACCCGCAGTTAAGCGGCCTGGTAAAATTTTATGATACGCCTTATGGCGGTGTTCTTGCGGAGGCGGAGATTTTCGGCCTGCCCAATGCGGCGGAACAGTATGCCACGGATTTCTATGCTATGCATATTCATGAGAGCGGGGATTGTTCCGGAGATTTTGAAAATACGGGAGGACATTACAATCCGGCCGGGCAGCCGCATCCCCGGCATGCGGGTGATTTGGTCCCGCTGCTTGGGAATGCAGGCTATGCATGGGCTGCTTTCTATGATAAAAGGTTTTCCATTGACGATATAATCGGAAAAGCCGTGGTTATCCATGCGCAGGCAGATGATTTTACTACCCAGCCCTCCGGCGGTTCCGGAGGGAAAATAGGGTGCGGGGAGATACGGGCGGAAGAGTAGCAGCCGCCGCCGGTGCAGGAAAGGGTAAGTTATGCCCGAATTGTTTGGCATGGGGCAGCAGGTATGGTATAATACCTGTATGCCCCGATTTGTCTGTTTGGCAATTTATACGGCATACCAGTTAAATTTACAGTATGCCCCGACTGCAGACCGCCAGCCAAGTACCTTTCGGGTTGCGTTACTGTAAATTCCGGCGGTCTGCAGTATAGTAATGGAAGGGCAGAGGAATATTCCGTTATGGCGTGCGGGACGACAATGTTTGTTGAAATGCCGGATACATTTTGCTATAATTGTTAATACATGGCCGCGGGGGCGGGAACGGAACGGAGGTAGAAATGAAAAGGGTATATTTCGGAGACAGGGCGCGGAAAGCCGTTTTTTTTGCGCTGGTTGCGATAAGCTTTGCGGCGATATGGATATATAATTGCCTGACACCGCTGATGTCGGATGATTTGCTGTTCCGGCCGTCGGATTACCATTCTGTGCTGGATATCTTCCGTCTGGAATATGAGCAGTACATGACATGGAACGGGAGATCCGTGCTGCAGATAATTTTGAAAATATTCAGCCTGATGCCGAAATGGGTGTTTAATTTGTGCAATAGCCTGTGTTTTGTTATCTTATCGCTTTTGATTTATGCGAATGTGAGCGGGGGTAAGAAATACGATGGCTTTCTCTATGTGCTGATCCATCTTCTGCTCTGGAATTTCAGCGTGGAGTTTGACCAGACGGTGCTTTGGATGGGCGGGGCATGCAATTATTTGTGGGGAATCGTTATACTGCTGGGATTTCTTACCTGTTTCCGCTACTTTTTGGAATGGGAACCCAAGCCGGGACGGGGATCCTGGATAAGCGTTTTCCTTTTTTTCTTCGGGGTGCTGGCCGGATGGGGGAATGAGAATACCTCTGGAGGCGGTATTTTGATTGCCCTGCTGTATACGTTCTTTTTTTACATGGAAAGAAAAAAAATTCATCCCTGGACGGCCGCGGGGATTGCGGGGATGGCTGTCGGGTTCCTCTTTCTGCTGCTGGCTCCGGGGAATAAGGCGCGGGGGGAGCTGATGCTGCTGGACGAATCATACAGTGGAATCATGGCTTATGTGAGCAGGGGGCTGAAGATTAATAAGGCGGTGAACCGGTATATGATGGTTTATATCGCGGTGATCTGTCTGCTGTGTGCTTATTTCTTTTATAAACGGAAGAAGCTGGCGGAATTAAAGGATACATTTATATTCAGCCTGGCGGGGCTGGCTACGAGTTATGTACTGATTTTAACGCCGGAACCTATGCCGCGGGCATATTTTGGGGCGAATATCTTTTTTGCCGTGGCGTGTATCCGGCTGATTTGTATGATACCCAGGGAAGAAGTGCTGTTGTATTCACTGAAAACGGGAGGGATTGCGGCTGCGGCCATATGGATGTTTTTCTCTTATACAGAGAATGGGGCGAACCTGGCGCGGATTATGCGGGAAGTCAATGAAAGAGAGGCTTATATTCTGGAGCAGACAGGCATGGGCAATACGGATCTGACACTTCCGATGCTGCGGCCGGAGTTTCAGACAGAATATAGTTTCATGTACGAGAATGATATATCTGAGGAAAAGAGCTTTTGGATTAACGAAGTGTTCTGCCTGAAATATGGTTTGGACAGGATAGAGGCGATACCGCGGGAGGAATGGGATGATTAGGAAGTTAAGGGAGATATTGGACAGGAGGCAGAAGATCCATCTGTTTCTGCTGGGGATTATGATTTTTGTCGGCGGCATTGTGGAGATTCTGAGTGTCTCGGCGATGGTGCCTGCTATCGCCGTGATTCTGGACAAGGATTCCCTGCAGAAGTATGAGATAGTGGGCGAGGTCATGGACACCCTTAATATGGACTCCATGCAGACTTTTGCCGTTTTTTTGCTCGGGACGCTGATTGTGGCCTATGCGTTTAAAAATGTGTATACGATCTGGCTGGTGTATGAGCAGAACCGTTTCATTACGGTGAACAAGAATAAAATGATCAGCCAGGTTTTGCGGGAATTTTTAAACAGGCCGTATGAGTTTTATCTGGATGCGGATATACCGACGGTATTCCGCATGACGGATTCCGATATTCCAAATTTGTTCCAATTGTTGATGGTGATTCTGCAGGCGTCGTCGGAAGTGGTGGTTTTTTTGTTTTTGGCAGTGGTGCTTGTGGCGACGGACTGGAAGCTGGCTTTTCTGATGGTAGGAGTGTTCGGTGTTGTAACTTTTCTGATGAACAAGGTGATGAAGCCGAGGCTGAATGCGCTTGGGAAGAAGAACCAGGAAATACAGTCCAGGATTGCAAAGTGGAGGATTCAGGCTATTTACGGGATAAAGGATGTGAAGGTGCTCCACAGGGAGGAATTTTTCGCCTATAATTATGAAAATTCCGGAAAGTATGGGGCGGGGCTCTCGCAGAAATATGCGGTGATGAACTGTATCCCGAGAAATTTGATAGAGACGTTGTTTATAGGCTGCCTTGTGGGATATATAATGGCGTATATTGCTTCGGGCAACGATACGGGGAAGCTGGTGACGGGGCTCTATATTTACGGCGCGGCGGCCCTGCGGCTGATGCCCTGTATTAACAGGATTAACACTTACCTGACGGAAATCGCGTATCACCAGCCCTGTCTGGATTATGTGTATGACAATATGTGCGTTAATAAAAGGAGTATGGAGGAAAATAAGCATCTCCAGACAGGGGATTACCGGAAAAAGATGGGAATTCATGACAGGATTGAACTGGATAATATTACGTTTGCTTATCCGAATACGGAAAAGAAAATATTTGAGCACGCGCATATGGTAATTCCTTACGGGAAATCGGTGGGCATCATGGGTTCCTCGGGAGCCGGGAAATCAACGGTTGTGGATATCATTCTGGGTCTTCTCCATGTGCAGGAGGGGAAGATAAGCTGTGACGGGAGGGATATTTTTGAGTGCTATGCATCCTGGCTTGCACAGGTAGGGTATATTCCCCAGAGCATTTATCTGATTGACGAGTCCATACGGGAAAACATCGGGTTTGGCATTGCCGTGGAGGATATCGATGAGGACAGGATATGGGAGACGCTGGAGGAAGCGCAGTTAAAGGAATTTGTGGAGTCCCTTCCGGAGGGGCTGGATACCAAAGTCGGCGACCGTGGGATAAGGCTTTCGGGCGGGCAGAGGCAGAGGATCGGCATTGCGCGCGCCCTGTACCATAATCCGGAAATCCTGGTCTTTGATGAGGCAACTTCGGCGTTGGACAATGAGACGGAAGCGGCGCTGATGGATGCGATCAACAGTTTTCATGGAAAGAAAACAATGGTTATCATCGCACACAGGCTGAATACGATTGAAAACTGCGACATTATTTACCGGGTATCGGACGGGGGGATTGAGGAAGTGGACAGGAACGCTGTTTTTGGCAGGTAAGGCTTCTAAGGAAATCCCCATGCCCGCATATATAGCATCGCCAGCGATAAGGATGGGGCAGAGATTCGGCGCTGGACGGTGCAGGGCCGGACGAAACAGAAGGGGATTCTTTTAGTAACTATTGGACTTGCGGCTTATTCTGTGGCATAATAGAAAGGTGCCGGAGGGGATATTTTCACTGAATAAGGAGGAAATAGATGAGTAATCAGTTGGTATGGCAGGATCGGTATAATATAGGAGTAAAAGTTATTGATGAGGAACACAAGAAGCTCTTCAGTATATTAAACAAGCTGTTTGCGTACAGGAAGCAGGAAGAGAAGAGCCAGTGGGTCTGCCAGGAGGGGATTAAGTACTTTAAGGATCATGCAATGAAGCATTTTACGGAGGAGGAAGCATACATGGCTTCCGTTCATTACATAGGGTTTGAGACACACAGGCGGCTGCATGACAATTTCCGGAAAAAGACGCTTCCGGAATTAGAGAAGGAGCTGAAACAGACAAATTATGCCGAAGATTCCATCGATCATTTTCTGGGTGTTTGTGTCGGCTGGCTGATGGGGCATACCCTGACGGAGGATCGTGCGATTACGGGAAATGTTCTCAGCAAGTGGGGGGAGCTTTTGCCGGAAGAAGAACAGGCGGCCATGAAGCAGGTTATTTTACAGCTTTTGAAAGATATGTTTTTGCTGAATGCGAAGGTAGTCAGCGAGTGTTATGGAGGGGAGCGGTTCGGCGAGGGGATTTATTACCGCCTGGTTTACGGGAACACGCAGGGGGAAAAGTGGGAAATACTTCTTGTTTTTGAACAGAAGCTTATTGTCAATACGGTTGGCAGTATGGTGGATACACAGTCTGATAATGTAAATGTGATGCTGATGAATGTGGCAAGGTATATGGCACGGCAGTTTGTGGACAGTGTCGGAGGGCATTTTCACTCTTCGGCCCAGTATGATATGATAGAGGAAAATCTGCTGACTTATGAGCAGTTCCAAAAAATGTTTGAAGGGCAGAGCCCGCAGTTCAGCGTGTTGTTTAACACCGGCGCGGGATATTTTGCATATTGCGTGATAGCGCCGCATCTGATCCAGTTCAGGGATGAGACGTCGATCAAGGCAGAGAATGCAATGGCGGAAATTAAGAAATATCTGGACGCGGGGGAAAAGAACAGCAAAAAGAAAGTGCTTGTGGTGGATGATTCGGATATGATGCGGCATACGATGAAGAGATTGTTGGAGAAGGATTATGATGTCACTCTTGCCAACTCCGGATTGGCGGCTATCCGCTGTATCACATTGGATCGGCCGGATTTGGTTCTGTTAGACTATGAAATGCCGGTTTGCGATGGCCGGCAGGTGTTGGGGATGATACGTTCGGAGGAGGATTTCGCCGATATACCAGTGGTGTTCCTGACGGGACGGGGCGATAAGGAAAGTATCCAGAAGGTACTCTCGTTAAAACCAAAGGGTTATCTGATTAAGACGTTGGGGGCAGAGGAAATTAAGAAAAATATTGACGATTTTATGAAGGGTTAGTGTTCCAGCCCAATGTCATTAACTTAAGCTTCCCGTGGCGCTGCAGACCACATATCTCATCCGGACACGCTTTCGCTCAGCGGCAGACGCAACGGCACTAAGGCGCCAAAACACGTCGCCTAAGTGCCGGCGTCTTTCAATGGTCCGGATTGAGATATATGGTCTGCAGCACCCCGAAAAGCTTAAGTTAATGACATTGGTTCCAGCCAGAAACACCCTTTGTGGCAGCGTCCGGGGGGACGTATGAGAGAGACGGCGGACAGTTCCTTAAATCTGCGAAGGCGCTGAGGTGCTTGTAAAGTCGGGAAAGAAGGGACATTTGTTTTAATGATGTCCCTTCTTTCCTGGAGCGTATCTGTAGGGCGTCCTGATTTGGTTTCTTCCGTTTTGGGATGGTTCTCAGACTACCTCCATTTTCTCCCTGCGCATATCGAGGCATATTTTATCTGCAATTTGTGCAATGTATTCGCTGTTGGTCGGGCGTCCGGTCCCTGTCAGTGCGGAATAGCCAAACAGTTCTTCAAAAGTTTCGGTATTGCCGCGCAGCCAGGATACTTCTATCGCATTCCGAATGGCACGTTCTACTTTCTGTTCCGTCGTCTTAAACTCCTTCGCTATCTCCGGATACAAAAGTTTTGTCACACTTCCGACTACTTCCATATCTTCTGTCGCCATTATAATCGATGACCTTAGATAATGATAACCTTTCAAATGGGCAGGAACTCCCATTTCCAGCATTACCTTCGTCACATATTGTTCCAGCCGAGTGTCTTCCATTCTGTCCTGCCCCCATATACCTTTTTTTTCCGGGAATTGAACTGTCCTCCGAAATCTACAAAATACAACATTTCTGTTCCACATCTTACCACAAATTTACAGATTCTGTAAACTGTAAGGCATCGCGCCGCAGTTCCTAAAGTTAATGGCATTAGTCCACAGGCCGGTGCCGCATCCGCGGAGGCTCTAGAGCATTTTTCAGACACGCTCTAGTGATGGGGTATCTAAATATGGCGTTTCCGTTTTAATAACCAAAAACAGATAATAAAAAACACAATGCCGTATACTGTAGTAATCGGCGTCGCCAGTCCTACCAGCAGCAGCGATGCCTGCGGAAGTCGTGACATAAATATGGAAACAGGGATACGGATGCAAAATGCCGAGGTAATCCCCTGCACCATAACAGGAATGCTATTCCCGCTCCCGTTAAAGTAACCGATACTGCTGAACAAAATGCATGTCAGGATGCATTCTGCGGAAAACCCCTTCAGGTAATCCGCGCTCTGCGCAATTACTTCCGCATCCTTTGTAAATAGGGATGAAAGATAGGAGCCTCCGAAGAATCCGCCGAAGAAAATTAATACACCGACCGTACAGCCGGCGGCCATTGCTGTAAGAAATCCGCTCCATGCCCGTTTTTCCTTCCCGGCGCCGATATTCTGCGCTACAAAGGCAGATACACTCTGCATCACGGATGAAGGCACCAGCATAATGAAGGACACTATTTTTTGTGCCACGCCATATCCGGCCGATGGCATAAGCCCCATTTGATTGATAATGGAATTAATGACCAGGAATGAGATCTGCACCATGGTTTCCTGCAGCGCGATCGGTATGCCGACATTCAGAATCTTTTTCAGTTCCAATGGATATATCCGGCATTGCTGTCTGGAAAACAAAACCGGCATTTTCTGCCTGCGTATTACTCCGACGGAAACAATCACAGAAACCATCTGTGCCAGCACCGTAGCCAGGGCTGCGCCTGCCACATCCATGTGGAACGCTCCCACAAACAGTAAATCACATACGATATTGACCATGCAGGCTATGCCTACAAACAAAAACGGAAGGTTTGCATTCCCTACCCCGCGCAGTACGCCGCTGATTACGTTGTAAGCAATGATAACCAGTATTCCGCCGGAACATATGCGGATATAGGTTACCGCCTTTTCCACGGATGCCTCCGGCACCTGCAGCATTGTCACGATATTGCCCGCCAGCAATTCCAACAGGACAGTCAAAGCTATCCCTGACACGGCAAACAACAGGATCGTCGTGCCGACCGCATCCCCCGCCTCCTTTGGTTTCTTCTCGCCGATGTGCTGCCCAATGACTACTGTGGAACCCATTGCCAGGCTTGTAATGACAAAAGTTACCATTTGCATAAACGCGCTTCCTGTCCCGACGGCGGAGATGCTGGACGCATCCCCGAATTGTCCGACTACGAGCAAGTCCACCGCCCCGTATGCTGCCTGCAGCACCAGGGCGCCGAGTACAGGAAGGGCAAACCGTATCAGGGAACTGAATATCGGGCCGTCCGTGAAAGAATTTTCCTGGCTGTTATCCATACTATCTATGTTTTGCGCTGCGCTTTGCGTATTTTTCTTTTTTTCCTCCCTGCTTTTCATAATTTATCCGGCATCCTTTCTTTATCATAATTTTACTTTTTTACTGCTGTTCCGGCGCTGCCGTATCTGTTGTGTCCGGCAATTGCTGTTTAATAATAAGCGCGTGATTCCAACCTTTAACCATTCCTGCGCCCGGGCATGGTTTGCTGCAGCTTCTCTATGACATTTACGGTTTCCTGTACCTGTTCATCCGTGATTTCCTGTAGTGAGGCCACCCAGTCCCTGTGGAAATCAAATACGTATTTTTTTACGCATTTCTCGCCTTCCGGTGTCAGATACAATAAAGCGATCCTTTTATCCCTGCTGTCGGTTTTTTTCTCCAGCATGCCAAAGTTTTCCAGTTCGCATATCAGCTTTGTAACGCTTGGAGCCGTAATATTCAATCTGCTGCTCACATCGCAGACCCTGCATATTTCCTGCCGCTGTCTTATTTCATAAACGGCTTCCAGCACATGGATTTGCCGCGGTTTCATTCCCTTTGGCAATTCCGGCAGTGTTTCCGTCACGCGCTTTGCCGTGAAACAAACATCCAGCAGTTGCTTTAATCCCTTTCTTGTCACGGTGTCCCTCCTGAATATTTCTATATACTTACTATTAGTAATTACTAATAGTAAGTATATCGGGGAAAAGAACATTTGTCAATGGAACAGACCAAAAAATACAACTTTTTTTTACAGTGCATTTATGTTAGAGTCATTTTCTGCAGAGCCGGAAACGTTGCGTTTACAGCATTTCGGCCGGATATCCCAGATGAACGGGAAAAGCAGAAAATAACCGCCGTGCTGATATGGACAAGGTTGCAAAGTCTGATATAATAAAGGCATCAAGCGTAAAAGAGGGTGTACAGGTGCATCTGATTGGGAAGATAAACAGGGAAATTTACAAGTGTATAACCGAAGATATTGTTACGGATGAAGTGATCATTACGGATAATCAAATACGGCACATTAAAGATAGGCATCCGAATGATTATGAGAGATTTTCAGAATATTTTAGTAAAATTATTGAGGAGCCAGATTATATTTTAGAGGCGAATAAGCCTAACACAGTATTTGTATTAAAATCTGTCGAAGACCAAGGGGCTAATTTTCAGTTGATTTTAAGGTTAAAAACCTCAGAAGATCCTGAAAATTATAAGAATTCTATTATTACATTTCTTAAGATTGACCAGAAGAAATGGGAGAAGTATTTACGCAACAAGAAAATCCTTTACAGGCGGGAATAAAATTATTATAATAAAACTATGATATATAGGGGGAATACTTGTGGTGGTAAACTTTCGTGTCAACCACGCGCCGCCGGTACTGACAGGGGAAACCCGAGAGATGCAGGAGAATGGCACGCCTGCCAAGTGTTCCCTCTATATTTTTTTCTTATCGCATAGCTGGCCACTTAGTATTTGCTGGGTGGTATTTTTATGTCCATTTCCGGGAGGTGAGATATAGTTATGGTTTTAATAACGCTCAATAAGATACACGTATCCGGCCACGCAGACGCGGCTTCACGGAACCCTGATATCGTCTGCAGCGCGGTTTCTGCCATTACTCTTACAACTTATAAGGAGGCTTAAGGAAATTGCCTGCTGAGGGGATTTTGACTGATTTAGCGATACTGCAGACCGCCAGAATTTACAGTGACGCAACTCGAAAGGTATCTGGCTGGCGGTCTACAGCCGGGTTATACTGTAAATTTAACTGATGTGCAGTATAACTTGTAAAGGCTGAACTTTTCCCATAAACACAGCGTTTGTGATATATTGTGCTGAACGCGTTTTTATGTTAAAATAAAAAACATACAGGCTTTCCGGTAAGAAAAGGAACAAAATCAGCGTTCATTTTCCACCGGGTTTTTGGAACTTGGAACGATGCAAAAAAGCAGATTGGGTATCAGAGCCAGGCACACGGCGGGAGAGCGGGCGGAAACGAATAGAAGAAATATCGGAGAAAAGAAAGATGAAATTACTGAGTGTGATAGTACCCTGTTATAACGAGGAAGAAAATATCCGTGACTTTTATGATGAATTAATGAAGAATGCCTCTTTTTTTGAAAGCAACGGGCTGGAAGCGGAGGTTATTTATATAGATGACGGGTCAAGGGACAGGACTGTGGAGAGGATAAAAGAGGTGGCGGCATCGGATCCACGGGTGCATATGGTTTCTTTTTCCCGGAATTTCGGGAAGGAGGCGGCGATCTATGCGGGGCTGCAGAAAGCAAAGGGTGATTATGCGGTGCTGATGGACTGTGATTTGCAGGACCCGCCGGCGCTTCTGCCGGAAATGTTCCGCTATATATGGGAAGGTTATGATTCGGTGGCAACGCGGAGAGTGACAAGGAAGGGTGAGCCGGTGATCCGGTCTTTTTTTGCACGTATGTTTTACCGGATTATCAATAAGATTTCAAGGACGGAGATTGTGGACGGCGCCAGGGATTACAGGCTTATGACAAGGCAGGTGGTGGATTCCATACTGGCAATGGCGGAGTATAACCGTTTTACCAAAGGTATATTCGGATGGGTGGGATATGAGACGAAATGGCTGGAATATGAAAATATAGAGCGGAAAAAAGGAGAAACAAAGTGGTCTTTCTGGAAATTGTTTCTGTATTCCATTGACGGGATAACCGCATTTTCCACGGTGCCTTTGGCAATAGCTTCTTTTATGGGCGTGTTGTTTTGTGTGGTGGCGTTTTTGATGATATTGTTTATTATTGTGAGGAAACTGATGTTTGGTGATCCGACTTCGGGATGGCCGTCCATGGTGTGTATCGTTTTAATGTGCAGCGGTATTCAATTGTTTTGCCTGGGAATAGTCGGGCAGTATTTGTCTAAGACTTATATGGAAGTGAAACGCCGGCCGCTTTATCTTGTGAAGGAAGAGCTATAGGAGAGAAACGCCGGGTTGGGCCGGCGTAACTGCGCGGCAGATCTTTTTGACGTGCAGTATAGTAATTTGAAACGGGGTATGGAATAATGGGCGGGTTGGTCAGTATAGTGACGCCGGTATACAATGCGGGCGTTTATATAGAGGAAACGGTTGCCATGGTGCGCCGCCAGACTTACCGGGAATGGGAACTCCTGCTGGTGGACGACTGCTCTACGGATGACAGCGCGGAAAGGATTGGGAAGTGGTGCAGGGAGGACGGAAGGGTCCATCTGATAGCCAGGGAGAAAAACGGGGGCGCGGCAGCGGCGCGTAATTGCGGGATTAGCCGTGCGGCAGGCCGGTATGTGGCTTTCCTGGATGCGGATGATATCTGGATGGAGGATAAGCTGGAGCGGGAACTGAATTTTATGGAGGAAAAGGGCGCTGCTTTTGCCTTTACTTCTTACGAATTCGGGGATGAGGAGGCGCGGGGCACAGGGAAAGTGGTCAGGGTGCCGGGGACGCTGGATTATCAGGAGGCGCTGGCAAGGACGGTTATTTTCACGACTACGGTGATGTTTGATTTGGAGAAAATAGACAGGGAACTCATAAAAATGCCGGATGTCCCGAGCGAGGATACCGCTACCTGGTGGAAGGTATTGCGAAACGGTTATACTGCATATGGGCTGGATGAGGTTCTTGCCATATACCGGAGGCCTGCCAGGTCGCTTTCTTCGAATAAGGGGAAAGCAATTGTCCGGATATGGAACCTGTACCGGAAAGTGGAAGGGCTGTCTTTGGCCTGCAGCCTGCGCAATTTTATCGGATGGGCGTGGCGTGCGGCGTACAGGCGGATGTAGTTTTGGCCGGATGGAGCACTAGGTATGCAGGTACCGTTATGGCTGGTTTGCGTGCCGGATTTGCAGGCGGTAAGAGGATTGATTAAGAACTGGCACAAAATAACTTACCAATAGCCCGCAAAATTTTTCTTCGCTGACGCCGTTTAAAAATCGGGCGCATAGCGGGCTTTGCCCTAAGGGGGTATCAGAATGGTGGATTCCTTAGGGCTATGTAACTGATTTTTAAGCGGTGATAGCGGAGAAAAAGGCAAGGAATATGGTAAGTTATTTTGGGACAGTTCTTTAGTGCGGTGCCGCAGGCTTTGCCTGGGGTACGCGGGGGTAATAAGGTGAAACAAAAGGAATCGAAGAAAAGAGTAATTGTTCTTCTGCTGTCCCTGTTGGGGCTTTGCCTGCAGGCGGCGGTATATACCTATGTCTGGCTGACGGAGTATTATCCGTATCTGGCTATGCTGGGGAAAGTAAATTATTACAAAAACGGGCATATTGTTATCATAGGAATATATGTGATCCTTCTTTTCTTTTTTGAAAATACGTACGGGGGATTTAAAATCGGATATTTGAAAACATCGGAGATTTTCCTTTCGCAGATTTTTTCCTTGCTGGCGGTAAATGTAATTTCTTATGCGCAGATTATGCTGCTGAGGAACTGGACGGTCCCGGCGGCACCTATTCTTGCCGTGCTTGTGATACAGTTAGCGATTTCAGGCATATGGACGTTGTTCTGCAACTCTTTTTACCGGAGGTTTTTCCCGCCGAGGGAACTGCTGCTTATCTATGGGGAACGTTCCATTGATGATATTCTGGGGAAATTTTCAACGAGGAAGGACAAGTACCGGGTAGAAAAGTGTATGAATATCAGCGAGGGGACAGCGGCCATCGAGGAAGAGGTACAGAAAGGCTATGATGCGATCGTGCTCTGGGACATCCCTACGCAGGAACGGAATAAGCTGTTAAAATTCTGTTATGGCAGATCGATCCGTGTTTATATGATGCCGAAGATTACGGATGTGCTGATACAGGGGTCGTCGCAGCTGCACTTGTTTGATACGCCGATCTTTCTGACAAGGGAATATTCGCTGCGGGTGGAACAGAGGGCGGTGAAGCGCCTGATTGATATGGTGTGCGCGCTGATTCTTGTGGTTATTACATCGCCGGTTATGCTGGTGACGGCATTGGCCATCAAGCTGTACGACGGAGGGCCGGTGCTGTATAAGCAGGTGCGGTGTACCCTGAACCAGAGGGAATTCTACATTATGAAATTCCGCAGTATGCGTGTGGATGCGGAGAAGGACGGTGTGGCAAGGTTGGCTGCAAAAAATGACGCGCGGATTACGCCGGTGGGAATGTTTATCCGTGCGGTGAGGATTGACGAGCTGCCGCAGCTTTTTAATATTTTATCGGGGGATATGTCTTTTATCGGGCCTCGTCCGGAACGCCCGGAAATTATTGCGCAGTATGTGGAGGACATGCCGGAGTTTGTATTCCGCATGAAAGTGAAAGCGGGGCTGGCGGGGTATGCGCAGGTTTACGGAAAATATAATACGACGCCTTACGATAAACTGAAGCTGGATCTGGCTTATATCGAAAACTATACGGTTTGGCTTGACTTGAAGCTGATGCTGCTGACATTGAAGATATTGTTTAAGCCGGAAAGTACGGAGGGTGTGGACAGTAAGCAGGTGACAGCGGTGAAGAAGGAAGAGGACAATCAATCCCTTTAAAGCAAAGCCGGGCGCATTTTCCGGATTTGGCGGAAAACATGGCGGGGAATATCCGGAAGGAAGAAGGGGAAAAGGAAGGTGGCAGAAATAGAAAATCAGAGATATATGCAGGAGGGGCTGGATGTCAGGCGTGTGTTCCTGCTGATGAAAAAAAAATTATGGGTGGCTGCGGCGGCCGCTGCCATCGGCGCTTTTGTTTTTGGAGGGATATATTTGCTGGTACATGTCGTTTTTGCACCGGCGCGGGAATTTCAGTCAGTATCGAAACTATATTTAAATTTTAACTGTGACCCGGAGGACTTTAACGAACTTTCTTATAATGGCTATACCTGGAACGATTTAATGGCGACGGACCCGATTCTGGATTATACTATGGAGGCGCTTCCGGAAGGTATGGACAGGGAGGTGGTTATCGGGGCGACTAAGGCTGAAATTCTGTCCGATATCCGTCTTCTGACGATTACGGTTACGGCCAGTGAGCCGGAGATGGCGGCTCAGATTATGGCGGCGACGCAGAAATCGTTGGTGCATCTTGGCGAAACGGATGTGCTGTTTGACAGCATTGAGGTTTACAGTACAAAGGAGCCGCGGCAGATTGTGTGGGATAACCGGACGGTGCAGGCGGCGGCAACAGGGGCTGTTATCGGGTTGGCGGCAGCGCTTATGGCACTGGCTTTTTGTTACGTATTGGATGATTCGGTATATATTGCAGGGGATGTGGAGAAGCGTTACGGGGTACCTGTATTAGGCATATTTGTGGATGGGAAGGAAGGGAAGGAGCAGCCCTATGGACAGGAATTTGCCTTAAATTACAGTTACCTGTGCCGGGAGGCGGGGAAAGTCCTTCTGGTTGGGCTGGATGCGGAGGAGGATGCGCAGGCGGCGGCAGAAATGGCCGGAGCGTGCATGGAAATTTATTCTTCCGTAAACTGCGGGGTATATCCCGGGGGAAGCAATTCTCAGGCATGCGATGAGGAACCTGCGGAAACGGTGGAGAAGGAACCTGGGGGAATGGCCATAATGCCCGGCGGATGCCTGGAAGGGGATGCAGATGTTTACCGCCGGATACGGGAAGCGGACGGGGCAGTTATCGCCGTGCGTTCCGGCGGCAGGAACGGCAGGCGGCTGGAACGGGCGCTGGGGAATCTGGAGAAACAGGACTGCAGGGTTTTCGGTGCAGTCATTGCAGATGCGGATGAGCGGTTTTTAAGATGGTATTATATGGGAGACTATAGACATCCGGACAGATAAGGAACTGACGGCCCGGAGGAAAGGGAACACGGATGGGCATACAGATGTTGGTATCTGCAGTCAACAAGGACGTGCGTACCATAGCGGAACAGATGAATATAGAAACGGATGCCATTGTCATTAACCAGTGTGAAAGTTTTGGTTATGAGGAATATAAGCACCGCGGGCATATCATACGCTGTTACAGTTTGAGGGAGCGGGGAGTGGGGCTGTCACGGAACAATGCGCTGATGCGCGCGGAAGAAGAACTGTGTATGTTTGCGGATGAGGATATTGTGTATGAAGCAGGATATGCCGCGCGTGTGAAGGAAGTGTTTGAACAGCATAAAGGGGTAGATGTGGTGCTGTTCAATGTAAAGGTATCGCCGGCCAGGAGGACTTATTGGAATGCAGGGGAAAAGAGGGTCAGATGGTATAATTACGGAAGGTATCCGGCGTACAGTATGGCGGCGCGGACGGCTTCGCTGCACAGGGCAAATGTGTATTTTTCCCTTTTATTCGGCGGAGGCGCACGGTACAGCAATGGGGAGGACAGCCTGTTTTTGCGGGACTGCTTAAAAGCAGGGCTGCATCTGATGGCATCGCCGGTTGTCATAGGGGAGGAGAAAGAGAGGGAATCTACCTGGTTCCATGGTTATAATGATAAATTTTTTAAGGACAGGGGCGTACTGTATCATTTCCTGTATGGGAAAATGGCGTATCTTTTTTCCCTCAGATTTCTTCTGGCGCACAGGGGGGAGATGTGCCGGGAGATTGGATGGAGAGAGGCATACAGGTTAATGAAGGACGGGATAAAGGAAGGCAAAGGCTGATTATGGTTTTGTATTTTATGATAGCGGCGGGAACCGTGGTGTTGGCTGCGATGGTGCGCAGTATACCGGAGGACAGGCCGGCAGGGAACGGCGGGGCAGCGGCGGGAATGCGGTATACGGGACAGGGGAGGAGAGGGATCAGCAGGCAGCAGGCATGTAATATGCTGTGCCTGTTTTCTATTTTTACGGTTTTGTTTGCGGTGTCCGCATGCCGGCTGAACGTGGGAAATGATTATGCGAAATATGTGGAGTTTATGCATCTCATAGCATGTGATGCGTGGAATTATGTACCCACGGAGATCGGTTTTAATGTGCTGGTGGCGCTGCTGTACCGATTGTCCGGAAGCGAGAATTTCCTTCTGGTGTTCGCGGTGTTTGCTTTTTTTACTATGGGGCTGTTCCTGAAAGCGATGTATGGACAGAGCGACAGTTTCGGGTGGAGCTTTTTTCTGTTTATGGCCTTTGGGTTTTATTTTTCTACTTTTAATACGGTGCGGTATTATCTGGCATTGGCATTGGCGTTGTATTCCGTGAAATATGTGCTGAAAGGGGAGTGGGGGAAATTCCTGCTGGCGGTTTTGGCAGGTTCCGTTTTCCATAAGTCCATGCTGGTAGTGATCCCGCTTTATATTCTGGCGTCGCTTGCGTGGAAGAAATGGCAGCTTGTGCTGATGGCGTTGTTTTGCACCACTTTCTTTTATTTACAGGATTTTTATTTGAAGGCGGTGGTATTTTTATATCCGTCTTATGAGGATACGGAATATCTGGAGGGCGGTATCAGTTGGTTTAATATCCTGAGGTGTTTTGGGGTATTGGTCCTGTCCCTGCTGTATTACCGGCAGGCGGTTGCGGGAAGCAGGCGGAACCGTTTCTACTTTTTCTGCAATCTGGGCGCGTTGGTGTTGTATACCTGCTGTTCGTTCCTGCCGATTATTACACGGATAGGGTATTACCTGAATATAACGCAGATTCTTTTTATTCCGGCGGTATTAGGGAAAATAGAAGATAAACGGCAGCGGCGTTTCTGGAGCGCGGCGGTTGCGGCGGCAGCGGCGGGTTATTTTGCACTGTATCTGATGAGGGCGGGCAATGACGGGATCCGTGTGCTGCCTTACCAGACATTTATGTTCCATGATATGGTGCCGATTCTGTCGGATGTAAATTGAGGAAAACGGTATGGTAGAATTCAGTATTATAGTGGTTTGCCTGAATCCGGGGGAGAAGCTGCGGATGACGGTGGAAAGCATATTGGGGCAGACTTACGGGGATTATGAGATTCTTGTAAAAGACGGTATGTCCGTGGACGGGAGCGTGGAAGCATTGCCGGAAGACGGGAGGATCCGTGTGTTCCAGAAGGAGGACAGGGGGATTTATGATGCGATGA
Source organism: uncultured Lachnospiraceae bacterium (assembly GCA_947385425.1). GTDB lineage: Bacteria > Bacillota > Clostridia > Lachnospirales > Lachnospiraceae > Kineothrix. The sequence goes on from CANDKY010000007.1 coordinate 47,734, forward strand.
ACCAGGCGGCAGGGGAAGTGCGGGGGAAGTATGTTTATTTCCTCAACTGCGGGGATGTTTTTCATGACAGGGATGTGCTGCAGCAGGTGAAGGGGCAGATGGAAAAAAGGAAGGGGGATGGGGAGCGGTGCATTTTTTACGGGGATATTTATGAACGGCTGACCGGGGAGCGGGTGGCCTCGAACCCTTCTATGGATGATTTCGGGTGTTACCGGAATGTGCCCTGCCATCAGGCGTGTTTTTATGGGGCGGTGCTGATGCGGGAGAAGGGATTTGATATAGGGTATCGGGTGAGGGCGGATTATGAACATTTTCTCTGGTGTTTTTTACGGGGAGGTGCGGATGCGGTTTATATGCCTGTGCTGGTGGCTGACTATGAGGGGGGCGGTTTCTCTGAAACGAAGGAAAACCGCAGATTGTCGGCAAAGGAGCACCGTGAGATCGTGGGGAAATATATGTCCAGGGGGCAGGTGTTTAAATACCGGGCGGTCATGGCGCTTACGCTTGCGCCGCTGCGGACCTGGCTGGCAGGGAACGGAACGACGGCCCATCTGTATAATTGGGTGAAGGGGAAATTATACCGGAGGGGTATCTGAAGAACGGCAGGCAGAGGCCTGGCCAGAGAAATATCAGGAGCTGTATGTAAGGAACTGTGACAGTTGCGCGGGGAGGTAAAGATGGGGAAAGCGGGAAAGAGGAAAAAGAAATATTGGATCTTGGGTTTTCTTCTTGCAGTGTCCATGGGAATGGGATGTGCGGGGGCGGAGAGCAGTAAGGATGCGGCGGAGGGCGGGAAGCAGCCGCAAACTGCAGGGGAAGAGAGGCAGGACACCGGAGAAACGGAAGAGGAAGGGCCAGAGAGCCGGGCCGGGGAGAATGGACGCGGGGAAGAAGGGGAGCAGCAGGAGGACTCAGCAGAGGAGAATGGCCAAGAGGAAGGGCTGGGGAGCCGGACAGCGAAAGGCGGCGAAACGGAAGAGGACGGAAACGGGAATGGCGGAACGCCGTTGTTTGGGAATGCCTTTGCATATATGGACAGTGCGGACTGCCTGTATCTGTGGCAGGAGGGGAGTGAAGAGCCGGTTTTGCTGACGGATGAATATGTTACTTTTACAACGGATAGCATGGGGCCGGAGTCTGCGGAGAATTCCGATATGGATGTATGGAACTGGGTTTCCTATGCTCCGGATAAGAAGGAAATATATTTCCCGTCGCATATAAAAGTGCGGCAGTTTGAGGGCAGCGGAGCGGCGGTAGTTTATGATCTCTATGGCTATACGGATGAAGGAAGGACGAGGCTGCTGGCAAGGGATATCGCGGCATACCGGCTGGACGGGGACGGCGGTTTGTGGTTTAGCAAGGCAGCAGATCAGGACGGCATGGTATTATACCGGCTGGAGGGGGAAGAACTGGAGGAGATAGGAGAGATGGGCGCGCCGGCGGAAGCGGAATTCCGGATCAGTGCGGACGGCAGTTATGTTGTTTTCCAGGGGAAGGACGGCGGCCTGTACGGCAAGGCACAGGGGGAAACTGCGAGAAAATTGGCAGAAAAGGCGGAAGGAAAGTTTTTTCTCTCGGCAGATAAAAGCAGATGTGTGTACCGTGACGGGAACCGGATAGGCATTGTGAGTACGCAGGGACAGGGGATAGACGGTACTGTGGAAACAGACAATGGAGGAAAGGTGTATGTGCTGGATGAGAATGCGGAATATGTGCTGGTGGTCGAAGAAGAGAAAGTAACATATGATAAAGTGCTGGAAAATGATATGGGAAAGGAAGGGGCGGCCGGACAGCTTTGGGAACTGTTCGGAGAAGCGGAAGCAGAGTATTATATAAGGAAAGGAAAGCTTCATCTGTATGACGCGGAGGCGGGCCGGGCGGAAGTGCTGGCAGAGGGCTATTTGATGGACAGCATGGAATATGATCAGATGGAGCCGTTTCGCGGATTTTATTACTTTGAGATGATTGCGGGGGACGGGAAGCAGAAGATTGCGGCATCCGACTATTGTGCGCCTTATTCGGCCGAAGAAGTGTTGGAATCCTATGGATATCAGGGAAAAACTGCTTTGGAAGGGAATGAACTTTATTGGTATGAGCAGGCACAGGGCTATCTGATACACGACGGGAAGCTGGAGGTGTTGGAGGGGATAGAGCTAAGCGGCCAAAGTGAGGTCAGAAGGACTTACAATAAGCAGGATAAGAAGTTCTATGTCAGGATTATCCGTGCCGTACCAAGGTATGAGGGGAAGCTGAATTTTATGGATGCGGCGGCAGGAGGCGGCGAGGATGTGTATGAGTTCGATGAAGACGGGAATTACCGGAAAGTTGCGGAAGGGGTGCAGCAGGCCCTTGTGATTGGGGACAATCTTTACTATCTCAGGAATGCAGCATCGGGCAGGTTCCAGAGGCTGTACTGTCTGGACAGTGAGGAGTATCTGGCACAGGCGGATGCGATAAACCTGGATCAGATGCGTAAGATGGAGAAGACCGGGGAACTTTTCTATTTGACGGGGAGTTATGGGATATACAGTCTGCTCCCGGGGGATTTGAACTGCTACGACGGGACAGGGAATAAGCGGATAGCAGAGCAGATTTATCAGTTCCGGCTGTATGGGGAGGATTGTGTGGCCGCACTTCAGAATACGTTCGATCCGGACAGCGATGAATATTATGAAATGGTGATTGAGGGAAGCGGCGATTTGTGGAGCAGCAATCCGTGGGGCAGACTGCTGGTTTTTGAAAACGGCAGGAAAAAGACGCTGGCGGAGGAAGCTTTGTTTTTGATGAAAATCCAGGAATGACAGCAGGATACAGTTTCTAAGTGCCGGTGTCTTTCAATGGTCTGGATTGGGGTGGGAAATGGGAGATAGATGGAACATATAGAAATGAGAGATAGATGAAACATAAAGGAATAAGGGATGGGCGGAATAAAAGAAACAGGAAGTGCCATATGAAGAAAGTAATTTATATAATGGGGATTGCCGGGCTGGTTACGTTTTGCTGCGCATGCGGTAACGGCGCGGCAGGGCAGGATAGGACGGCGTCGGATGGGAATGGTATAGTACAGGAGAGTGCGGATACGGCGGAGGACAGGCAGCCGGAAGAGAAAAATATCAGGGAGGAGCGAAAAACGGAAGAAAACGGGGCGGACGGCGGGGAAGCCGAAGAAGCGGGAACTTCTTATGCCGATCAGGAATATTGGCAGGATGGGGGGTATGACGAAGATTTCTGGTTTAATGATGACTGGTATGAAGAAGGGTACGAGGACGGATATCCCTATGATGAAGACTCGCTGCCTACCGATCCGGCGGCCTATGCAATGTCAACGGAGCCGGGGGCGGAAGGGGAATATCTTGCTCTCAGGGAAGGGGAGCAGGCCATTTATATCCGCGTGCCGCCGAACCGTACGGAGTACAGTTACCTGGAAAGCGAGGGGGCGTTCCGGTTTGAAATTCCCCATGACTGGATCTGGGGGAGCTGTGAACTGGACGAGAGGCTGGACTCTTTTTGGGAGTATGCGGATGTGCCCTGCCTGATATGGGCGGTTGATGATAACGATATGGGCGAGAATGCTTTTTCCGATGACTGGGAAGGGGTATGCGCCTCCGTGGAGGAAACGGCAAAGACGGTGTTTGGCACGCGGTTTTCCGGGATGCGCAGCGGGAGATATACGCTGGAAGACGGGCAGGAGGTGTATGCTTTCTGGTGTACGTTTGAAGGGGAAGACGGGAAAGCGTGGACGGTGAGCGCGGCGTACCGGTTTGGCAGGAAGAATATGTTAGAGTTTATCAGTATGAATACAGCGGGGGAAAATAAGAATATTGAAAACCTGGCATTGTATACGGCAGCTACTTATGAGGAGTACGAGGGGGAGCGTTACCGCGAATATGAAGGCGAGGGGCACTACAAGGGAATGAATATATGGGAGTATAAGAAGTTCCATAATCCTTTCGTGCTGGCTTATGAACAGGCGAACGGGGAAGTATGGAGGCAGACGGTGGAGATTCCCGAAGAAGAAGATTATGTTGTGGAATGGAAAGAAGATCTTTTACCGGAGGCGCTTCGTAAGGTATTAGGCATTGAGGGGGAAATCAGGGTAAGTGATTTGCAGAAGATTGAACACCTGGAAGCGGCAGAGGAAGAGATGGAAGACTATTTTGTGATTAATGAAGATCGTGTCGGCACAGACTGGGGAACTCTGGAAAACGGGGATGACCTGGTGGAGGACATCGCCAACCTGAAGAATCTGGTTTCCTTATCTTTGCAGATCGGGAACATTTCGGATTTCTCACCGATCGGGGAATTGGGATTGCTGGCGGAATTGAACATTGAGGCAGGGAGGACGGTGACGGATATCCGTTTCCTGGAAAAACTGGAAAATCTGCGTTGGGTAAATCTGGAAAAAGCCAGACAGCAGATATATATAGATTCTCTGGATGAGGATTTATGGGAAAGGACTTGCCGGGAACTGGAATATACTACTTTCTCCAAAGAGTATGACGGGGAGAGCGGCAAAGCATTCGATGGGCTGGATCTATCGGGATATATGGAATAAAGATGGTAAAGGATTAATAAGATGAAGGTATTATGGCTGTGCAATATTATGCTTCCTGCTATCGCGGAGGAACTGGGGCTTCCTTACAGTAACAGGGAAGGGTGGCTGACGGGGATTTACGGGAGGGTTTACGGACTGGATACGGGAGGGAAGGGCAGGAGGGGATCGGAAGGGGAAGCCGCTGCCCGTCCGGGGATAAGCGGGGGGCCGGAAATCGGTATCTGTTTTCCGGTAGAGGAAATACCGGACCGTATGAAAGAGAAGTGCCATGGGGCGGCCGGGTTCCGGTTGGGGAAGACGGGGGCAGTCTGCTATGCGTTCCGGGAGAACCTTGCGGCGCCGGAGAAGTATGATGCGGATATGGAAGTGCGTTTCCGGGAGATCCTGGAGGATTTCAGGCCAGATATGGTGCATGTTTTCGGAACGGAATTTCCCCATGCATTGGCCATGGTGAGGGCATTCCGGAAACCGGAGCGTACATTGGTCGGTATCCAGGGATTGTGTTTTGCCTGTGCGGAGGCTTATTTGGCGGATTTGCCTGAATATGTGGTCCAAAGGAGGACATTCCGGGATGTCCTGAAAAGGGACGGTATCCTGCAGCAGCAGGAGAAGTTCCGGATACGCGGGGAGCGGGAAAAGGAAGTGCTTAAGGGTGTTGGGCATATTACGGGGAGGACGGATTTTGACCGGACGGAGACAGGGAAAATAAATCCAAAAGCCAGGTATCATTTTATGGATGAGACTATGCGTACTCCTTTTTATGAAGGGGAGTGGAAGGGGGAGGTCTGCAGGAACGCCGGTGCGGGTGTGTGCCCGGCCGTTGAATCCGGAGCGGGCAGAGGGCGTACAGGAGGAAAGTATGGCATTTTCCTGAGCCAGGGGGACTATCCGCTGAAGGGGTTCCATTATGTCCTGCAGGCGCTCCCGGAAGTGAGGAAGGAATTTCCGCAGGCTTATGTGATGGTGGCAGGCAACAGTGTGATAGAATACCGTACATGGAAGGACAGGATAAAGATTTCTTCCTACGGGAAATATTTACGGGAGTTGATAAGTTCCCAGGGGCTGGAGGGGCAGGTGCGTGTGCTGGGGAAACTTTCGGCAGAAGAGATGAAGGCTGCTTTTCTGGAAGCGGGGATGTTTGTCTGCCCGTCTTCGCTGGAAAACTCCCCCAATTCCATGGGGGAAGCAATGCTGCTGGGGGTGCCGGTAGCTGCGGCGCGGACAGGCGGCATACCGAGTATGATAGAGGACGGAAGGGAAGGGCTTTTGTTTGAAGCCGGGAATGTGAAGGAACTGGCGGAATGCATAAAGCGGATATGGAGAGAGCCGGAAAAGGCGGCGGCGCGGGCGGGGAGGGCCAGGGAAAGGGCGTTTTCCACCCACGACGGCGATAAGAATTATGAACGGCTGCTTGCCATATACAGGGAGATTTGCCAATGAAAATTACTTTTGTGTCCAATTATATAAATCATCATCAGATCCCTTTTTCCAACGCCTGTTATGGGGAACTGGGGGACGGCTACCGTTTTATACAGACGGAGCCTATGGAGGAAGAGCGGGTCGCCATGGGATGGGGAAGGGAGGTGGATGGTATTCCCTATGTAAAAAATTTTTATGAAGAGCCGCAGGTGTGCAGGGATCTGATAATAGACAGCGATGTAGCAATTTTCGGGTGGATCCGGCGGGAGGATTTGCTGGATGTGACGGCGGTTATTGAAGAGCGCCTGGAAGAGGGGAGGCCGTCATTGCGTGTCAGTGAAAGGATATACCGGGAGGGGCAGTGGAAGGCGGTTTCACCGAGAGGGCTGGTGAGGAAATATAGGGATCATACCCGTTTCAGGAAAAAGCAGGTTGGGCTGCTTTGCGCCGGGGCATATGTGGCTTCGGACTTCCATCTTGTGAGGGCTTACCCGGATAAAATGTTCCGTTTCGGTTATTTCCCGGAGACAAGGCATTATACGGAAGAAGAGTTGGAGGACAGGAAGGAAAGGGACGGGAAAATCCATTTTCTGTGGGCCGGGCGTTTCATGCCCCTGAAGCATCCGGAATATGCAGTGCGTATCGGGGAGGAACTGCAAAGGGAAGGATGCAGCTTCCATATGCATATGGCAGGCAGCGGGGAGATGGAGGAAGAATTGAAGCGGCAGGTATTGGAGAAAGGGCTGGCGGAATCCTTTACCTTTTATGGGTATATGGAGCCTGCCAGGGTGAGGGAGGTTATGGAGAGGTGCCATGTGCATTTGTTTACGAGCAACCATCTGGAGGGGTGGGGCGCTGTGGTGAATGAGGCTATGAACAGCGGATGCGCGGTGGTGGGCAGTGCGGAGGCCGGAGCGGTGCCGTATCTGATCCGCCATGGGGTGAACGGGATGGTTTACCGCGGTTCTTATGAGGATTTTGCGGAGAAGGTGAAGGAACTGGTTAGGGACAGAGAGAAGATCCGGCAGCTTGGCCGGGCGGCTTACCGGACAATTTCGGATAAGTGGAACGCAGAGTATGCGGCCGGGGAACTGCTGCGGTTTTGCAGGGACTGGAAAGAAAAGGGGAGGATGATCCCGGCGGCAGGGGATGGGCCGCTGAGTGCCGCGCCGATTGTTGCGCCGGGGGTTTTTCACTGAGAATGCAACAGCATTGGCAATAGGGATCCGCAGCAGGATACATGGTATTGGCAATAGGAAACGGAGACGGGAAGAAGAGAGGAGATTTCATTTTATGAAACATTATGTGAAGGATTATCCAAGGCCGCAGTTTGTGAGGGATAATTGGGAAAATCTGAACGGAGGCTGGGACTTCCGGTTTGATGACGGCAATGTGGGGGAAAGGGAAAAATGGTATGAGGGTTTTGAAAAGGAGTATGAGATCCGGGTGCCTTTTACCTATGAAACAAAATTGAGCGGTATTAAAGAAGAGGGCCGCCATGACCACATCTGGTATGGGAGAAAAATACAGGTTGACGGGGACAGGCTGGAAAAGGAAAAGCTTGTGATTCATTTTGAGGGAAGCGATTTTGCGACAACCCTTTGGGTGAACGGGCAGATGGCCGGAAGCCACAGGGGCGGCTATGCCAGGTTTTCTTTTGATATTACCAGCTTGGTACATAACGGGGAAAACCGGCTTGTTGTTAAAGTGGAGGATTCCTTTGATATGCAGCAGCCCAGAGGGAAACAGCGCTGGTGCAGTGAGAGTTTCCAGTGTTGGTATGTGCAGACGACGGGAATATGGAAAACTGTCTGGACAGAGTATGTCCCGGAGGTTGGCCTGAAAGCGGTGAAGATGACTCCGGTGCTGGAGGATTTTTGTCTGGAAGTGGAATACCAGGTAGACGCGCCGGAAAGTATGTGGGACGGGAGCCTCAGTATAGAGGCAACGGTTTCTTTTGAGGGGAAATTTATCAACAGGGTTTGTACGGCAGTCGTATCGGAACATGTGAATACCAGAATCGATATGTCAAAGAAAAACAGTGGTTTTGCATGGATTGTAAAAACGTGGAGCCCGGAGGAACCGAATCTCTATGATATTACTTTTCGGGTGATAAGAGATACGGAAGTGACCGATACGGTAGGATCTTATTTTGCCATGAGGGAGATCCGTATAGAGCAGAGAAATATTCTTCTGAACGGCAGGCCGTTATACCAGCGGCTGATTTTAGACCAGGGTTATTGGAAGGATTCCCATTTGACGCCTCCGAGTGAGGAGGCTTTGATCGAGGATATCGATAAGATTCACGCGTTGGGATACAATGGGCTGAGAAAGCATCAGAAGACGGAGGACGAAAGGTTTTTATACTGGTGCGATGTCAAGGGCATGCTGGTTTGGAGTGAAATGGCCGCGGCCTATGATTTTTCCGATTATGCGGTGGAGGAGTTTACGAAGGAGTGGCTGGAGATTGTGAGACAGAATTACAACCATCCCTGTATTATTACATGGACGCCGTTTAATGAGTCCTGGGGTGTCAGCCATATAGAGACGAAACAGGCGCAGCAGCATTTCACGGAAGGGATTTATTACCTGACCAAGAGTATTGACAGATACCGTCCGGTCATTGTCAATGACGGCTGGGAGCATACGGTTTCCGATATCATTACGCTACATGATTATGAAGAGGCCGGGAAGATTCTGAAGAAACGTTATGTAGATTTGGAAGAGGAGATTTTCAGTACGGAAGTGTATCACAGTCTTTCTAAGTCCGCTATGGCAAACGGTTATGACTATATTGGGCAGCCGGTTATTATCAGTGAATTCGGGGGAATCGCTTTCAATAATGACGATAAGGGATGGGGCTATGGCAATAAGGTCAATACGGAAGAGGATTTTATTAAGAGATTTGATAAGATAACTACGGCGGTGAAAGAGATTCCTTATGTATGCGGTTACTGTTATACGCAGGTAACGGATGTACAGCAGGAAATTAACGGGTTGATGGATATAGACAGGAATTTTAAGGTGGATGCGAAGATCATTAAAGAAATTAATGAGCGTCAGACAGGGTATTGGAGACGGATAGCTGCGTCGAGGGACTGACGGATATGGAGATAGCGGGGGGAGCGGATAGAGTTTTGCATAAATTTTTATACCTGTGCGGTTGGCACTCTGTTTCCTCCCGGCGGCTCCTGGCTGCACGGGAGAGGACAGGGCGCCAACCGCACAGGTGGAAATTTTTCTGTTTTAAATTTTCACGGCAAATGGACGTTATTTATGTATTATCATTTAATTTGGCATATACATATGTATCTTTCCAAATAGCTTGTCCGGCTTCATCTTTCCAGAAAAACACATTTTTTCTAAAATGGGCTTCACGCTGAAATCTTAAAGCTTCAAGCAGTTTCCAGGAACTTTTATTGTTAGGGTCACATTCTGCATATATTCTATGTACGCCATTAGAAAATGCCAGCGTAATCAAAGCTTTGCAGCTTTCGGCAGCATAACCGTATCCCCAATAATTTCGATTAAATACATATCCTATTTCCAGTGCTTCAAAATCACGCTTGCCCATATATACATTTCCAATCATTTTATGGGAATTTTTCAATTCAACAGCAATCATTTCATCTGTACCAATGCGCCATTCAAGATTTTTTTTTGTTTCGTCAAAAGTTTGCGGTTTATATGGTTCGTATCTTACAACCTCCTCATCAGATAAATATTCAAATAAATCCTGAATATCTTCTTTTTTGTATCTTCTTAAAATTAACCTTTCGGTTTCCGCTACAATTATTTTGTGTTCCATGTTGCACGCTCCGTAAACTAATAATCTTGGGCTTGTCTCTTCTTTGCAAATTTATCAATAACATTGTTGGGCATAAACGGTTTATTTTAAAATAAGCCCGACCGGGCAGTGGTCGGAACCAAGGATGTCTGTGTAGATGCAGGCATCTTCCAGCCGGTCTTTGAGGCTTTCGGATACAAGGAAGTAGTCAATGCGCCAACCGGCATTTTTCGCCCTGGCGCTGAAGCGGTAAGACCACCAGGAATAGATGCCTTCTTTGTCAGGGTAAAAATAGCGGAAGGTGTCGATAAAGCCCGCTTGGGTGAGTATAGTGAATTTTTCCCTTTCCTCATCAGTAAATCCGGCATTTTTGCGGTTGGTTTTAGGGTTTTTCAGGTCAATTTCCTTGTGTGCAACATTCAGGTCGCCGCAGAAGATAACGGGTTTTGTTTTTTCCAGTTCCTTTATATAACGGAGGAAATCATCCTCCCATTTCATTCTGTAATCCAGCCGGGCCAGCTCATTTTGGGAATTTGGGGTGTACACGGTAATCATATAAAAACTTTCATACTCCAGTGTGATAATCCTGCCTTCATGGTCATGTTCTTCTATCCCTATGCCCATGGAGACAGACAGGGGCTCCTGTTTTGTAAAGACCGCAGTGCCGGAATAGCCCTTTTTCTCCGCATAGTTCCAATATTGAAAGTATCCGGGCAGATCCAGTGTTATCTGTCCTTCCTGCAGTTTGGTTTCCTGTATGCAGAAGATATCTGCATCCTGCTCTTTAAAAAAATCTGTAAATCCTTTGCCTATACAGGCGCGGAGCCCATTTACATTCCATGATATTAATTTCATATGCCAGTCCTTTCCTGTTTTTGGGTACGTGTTTTCTTTATATTATTTATGGCGTTGGGAAATTCGCTTTTGGCTTTGCAAAAGCATCCGTTTGCTGTGCTGTTTACTATAGGAATAGTTTAGCCGGATTTGTGTAATTTGTAAATTGTTATTTGCGGATATTCTCTCGGTTATGAATTTTGTACGGTATATTGATTTTTATGCAGAAAGGATTAGTTCATAAAAACTAAAGAAAGTGTTCACATTTTGGTCACAAATAAGACGTATTATGTTTACAGCCGACGAGGAGAACCTGGCCTGGGAAAGCGCTTATGTCCATCGCCGTATGTATAGGTTTTCAGATTGCGGAAGACAGGATGGCTGCCAGGGGATAGGAAGGATTCGGCAGAAACATTATAGAATGTTCAGGAGGAGAGAATTATGAAAAAGAAAGTAGTTATGTTATTGACAGCAGTAGCAACATGTGCAACCCTGATGACGGCTTGCGGGAATACGGAAGATGCTTTGGCAGGAGATACGGCAGTGGAAGCACCTGCAGAGGGTGCGGATACGGAAACACCTGCAGAGGATAATACAAATGCGGATGAGGGAGCAGAAGCGCCGGTTGATGATGCAAATGCAGGAGCAGAAGCGCCGGTTGATGATGCAAATGCAGGAGCAGAGGCACCGGTTGATGATGCAAATGCAGAAGCAGGGACAGAAACACCGGCTGATGATGCAAATGCGGAAGCAGGGGCAGAAACACCGGCTGATGATGCAAATGCGGAAACAGGGGCGGAAGCACCAACTGAAAATGCGGATGCGGCTGCGGATACAGCGGCTGACGCAGAAACCACTGCGGAGTAGTAGTTACGGTACATTAGGTAAGGGTGTTGTAAATATCCAATAGAGGATAGGGATTATTTGCGAAACATAAGCGGATCATTGTTTTATACTGAGTTCGTGTAACGGATAAAATCCCGGAAACGCTGAGAAATGGGCGTTTCCGGGATTGCTTTATGCCGTTTGGCCCAATATTCAGTTTTATCCTTTGCATTATCATTATAAAAGCAAAGGAAATACGCATAAATAATTTTTAGCATACTTTGAAAATTAAAGCATAAAGACTTTGCTTAATTCTCCATATTGATTTGCTGTATAAATCCTTGTCGCTATACTATTCGTTTCACAACATAGATATTCAAGCATATCAGTATTATCTTTGTAAAATCGTCTTACCATTTCCTCAATAAAATTTTTCACGATATTTTCTATATCGGAAATTGATTTCCCTCTAAATACTTCTGATAATTGAAGATATTCTTCATGTAAGAAATAAGCGTCATGAAACGGTTTTTTGACTGCAATATGACCGACTGTATTCAGCAGTACAATACCACATATGTTTTCTACCATATCCCGATATTCAGAATTGTGATTCGCTAAAACTGATATGACATAGTTCCTGTCAAACAGGCTTAAAAACGACTGCTCAATCTGAATGGCTTGGATATATTTATAAACTGCGTCTGCCCCTGTCAGAGAATTACAGTCTATAAGCAATGGGTAATCTAAGGTCAGAATTGTATTCTGTGGACAAAATTTTATGTCATACCATTTCAAAAATTGTGGAATACCTTTCTGTACCGTATCATACAGACACTTCACTCCAAAATCATCAAACCGAAAGGAAACAGCGTTAAAAATTTCCCTAATGCTGTCTACCTTTTCCAATATAATATTTGCGCCTATATTGTATTGCTCTTTTACAGATACATTTTTATCAACAAGGCTGTTGGTGCATGAATGACTGTATTCATCTAAACAATACAAAACAGCACCCATAAGCATTTGTGCTTTTTCATACGTGATTGATGTACTTTCATAACCAGTATATTTTTGCGCCAGTTCAGAAACGATGGGGAGAAGTTCTTCCATTTCATAATTCATATCGGCTACCTCCAACAAAGTTCTCTTAATGTTTCTAAATACAGTTCCTTATCCCACCTTTGTACAATATCAAATTTTTCAAATTCTCCATAACCCTGCGTTTCTTGATAATCTCTATATCCTGCTCTGACCGCCTGTGCAAAAATATCTAAACAGGTTTCCGCAAGATAATCTAAATCCCCATAGCATACCGTTTCAAATTGTTCTCTCATAAAATGAATCAGTTCATCATCTGTAATCTCGTCCTGCATTTCATTCTTATACAGATAAAATATTTCCTGTAACCGTATCAGCGTCTCGACATAATTGTTTTGTGATAAAAAGGAAGAATCACAAAACTCATAAATAATTTTAGGCAGAATGCTCTGCCCAAATTCTACCCTCCGTTCCGCTTTTAAAGTATTATTTTTTTCTGCAAGTAAAAGTTCTGTATCTTTTTCTGACAACACAAGCCCAAATTTTTCTGTATATTGATTTGTTTCCTGCACTTGTTTAAGCCATGTCTGACCATTCAAGAGTTCTAACCAGTTTTGACCGTCCATACACATTCCTCCTTTGGAATATATAGTATAATCTCGAACAGGAAACAGTACAAGTCTTGAATTATAAGGTTTTTTTGGGTATAATAGTAATATAGGGAAGTGGTGTGAACCAATGTCATTAACTTAAGCTTTTTATGACTATATTCTATCATAAACATATCTGATGTTCAAATCTTTAATTTATTTCGTTCAATCATCATCTGCCTTGCCCGTTCCCTCTGCTCGATGCTGACTGTCCTCGGCTTTCGGTAGCTGACATAGGACTTCGGAAAGGAATAGGTCTTAGATACCTCGTCCTGTCCTATCAACATATATGTGTCGGGATAATCGGCAACAAGCGTGTCAAGTTTCCGCATGACCGCCTTATCCCTTGTGTAGAGGGTAGCGGTCTGTTCGTTCTCCTGCATTGTAATTGACAATCGTTTTCTGCTCGTATCGTGAAAGTTTCATAGTGCCATATCCCCTTTCCCTTGCTGTGGGTTCTGCGCTGTTTTCCCTCGGCAACTGTCAGCTTTTTTGCCTGTTCCTTTGCTTTTGGCTAACCTTGTCTTTATGGAGTGGTCACACTCGGTCAGTTTCCGTCTTTTGGTGGTGGCAGTCAGTTCCGCACACGTTTCTTCGGACAGAGAATTTAATTTCTCCAATGTGCCTATCTGCTTTGTATCACTGTTCTTTACCTGCGGAAGAATAGCGGATCCTCGGTATTATGAAAGAACTGAACAGCAGGCGTTAAGGCGGTCACAGTGTTGGCCGCTTTTGCAATTCTGTAAATTTTTTTCACTTATGCGGTTGGCGCCCTGTCCCCTCCCTGTGGCCCCTGGCTGCGCTGGAGAAGAAAA
>CANDKY010000008.1 GCA_947385425.1 uncultured Lachnospiraceae bacterium
GATGGTCCGGATTGAGATATATGGTCTGCAGCACCCCGAAAAGCTTAAGTTAATGTCATTGATACAAATCCTATATTCTCTTATAATGAAACTCCCCGCAGCAAGCTGTGAGGAATTAAACCCTTTTTTAGATTAAATAAATCTGCAATATTACGCATTATAGACCCAATAGATACTTATAGTATGTCCTAAAATTGCTCTTCTTAAGATTGATTTTCTTGAAATTCCTTTCCCTGAGATGTGCATCACAATTTGTTGGAGATTAAAAGCATATATGCTTTGCAAAATTTAAGAGACATAGCAGGCTGCATTGGTCAAATTTAGCAGACCAAATGCTCAAAACTCTTTAGTCTTAATATCGCGCAAAGTGGTGATGCGGTTACACCACGTGCAGATGGCGGGAATAATTTATCAAACACGCCCTGGAGCTTCTCTAATGAACTACTCCGCCGCAAACACTGGAATATCAGAATGCTGCTCCACTACATATAATCGAATAGTAAAAGCTGTTTCTCCATTTGCTTGCTTCTATGTATCTTTTGTACTCTCACCCTGGTACCCCGTTTTTTAATTCCTTATATACCAAGCACTCGCTATTTGCATCATTGCCGCGTTGGTCTACACTCCGTTTCGGTCCGTGCTAAACATGTGCCACCGGCACATAGCATCGTCAGCAGGCGTGTCCACCGCATCGCTTCCTTCCTCCGCCTTGCACTGATACAAATATCAAGCACTTTGTATACGAGGATTAAGAAAACGGTGTACTAGAGTGTGTCTTAAAATTCCTCAATGCCCGTCAAAATGCCGAAAATGAATAAACACCGTATCTAGATTTACTGGTTAAGGCTAATATCTGGATAATTACGTGTGTTATTCTATTTATTATGGATGATTTCATATTGGGCTTTGTGCAACTTTTAATTTTAAGACACGATCCAGTACACCATACGGTCAGAAATTAGATTTCCACTCTGCCTATTCACCATTGCCGCGTTAAAATTTTTAGTCGATGCACCACATCGCCGTCGAAATTTAGCCTTGAACTGGCGAACCATGCAAAGCGGAAATCTAATTTCTGACCGTATGGAGCACTAGTTCTTTACATAATTTGCTATTACTTCTTCATACCCATGTTTACTTACTGTTGCCACATAATATTCATCTGTCCAAAAATTGCCTACCAACAGTTTTTTCTTTACTTGTGGACACTGTGCAAAAACCGCTCTTGTTGTCAAACTCTTGATTATTATTACTATCTGTGTCGGACTACATTTAGGCACTGATTGCACTAACAGATAAATATGTTCTTTATCTGTTTCTATTTCAAAAAACTGAATCGAATACCTTTTTAATATTTCCAAACAAGTTTCTTTTATCACCTGATCCATTTGTTTATTATTCACTGCTCTTCTATACTTGGCCAGAAACACAAAATGATATACAAGCTTTGATACATTGCCAATTTGTATATATTCATCTGCACGTTTTCTTTCAGCTCTATTGTACTACCCCATCACTTTATGCAAAGTTTCTCGCGCCGCAAGCAACTGGCAATTTATCCTGTTGAAATTAAATTTGGACTCAATGAATATCTCAGAGCTATATTATTTGAGTCTGAACGAGAGCAAGGCATAATAATATAAAACTTTCATATTGTTACAATTTACAAAAGTATATATGAACATATGTCCCAATACATATACTTAAAACTCCTATATTATTTTTAAAGAAAATATTTCATTATATAAATTCAAATAATTACGTCCTTTTTAATATAATTTTTTCTAAAACATATATGTTTTGATTATAGAGCCTTTCTGGCTGTCCCTGTCCTTACTTAAAAAAAAGTAAAAGAACATAGTACATTTTTTCTTTTGTCTTATAAATTATATATTGTTTCTGGCAAGTTACCACTTATAACAAATTAATCTCGAAAAAAATGTTTCACGTGAAACATTTTTATTTTCTTTTATATATAATCTATAAATGAACAAATATTGAAATTTGTACAAAACTACACTACCAATTTCAAAACGGCTTCAAGTGACACATCATTTTTTATGAACTGGTGCAGATTACCGATTCACTCTGTTTTGACTTGATCTTGAAAATACCGGTATTTATTCTCGAAGGTATTGTATTTCCCGGAATGCATACAGCGCATGTAATGAACCAATGCATGATCAGCCAGTACCGCTCAATTCCAAGCCGTATGCGGATCTGATATTTGTTCAGCGCAAGTTGCTCTGACGGAAAAATAATTTGATTAGCTACCGTTCTGTATATGTGTCAAGGATTCTCTGTGTGGATATTCCGACATTTGTGGATATAAATACCCTCAGCGCTTTCGGATCTCCAAAAGCTTCCCGGGGATAACTGATAATAACCACGGCATTTGGAATATCATTGGGTTCCTATTTTGAGTATGTTGTTTGTTGGTACTTTAATTATACATCATTCAACAGCGGGTGTTCTTATCTTGTACAATATTTGGTATCTACTCATTTATAAATAATAATATATTCTAAAAGCAAATAAAAATATTTCCACCTGTGCTGTTGGCACCCTGTCCCCTTCCGGTGGTCTCTGGCTGCGCTGGAGAAAAAAATCCAACTGCAAAAATAAGATATTTCTAACGTTTTTTCCAGATATATTTGCTGCCAGGCGGTGACTCCGCCAAAAACAGCAGCAAATATATCCAGAAAAGCCGTAAGAAATCTCATCATTTTATTGAATGGATTTTTCTTCTCCTGCGGAGCCAAGGGCCGCCGGAAGGGGACAGGATACCAACCACACAGGTGGAAATATTTTATCTATCAATTTTACTTATATACTCTCCTGGACTTTACAAAGTACCCGTCACACAGATGGATATTTAAGCTACATATAAAATATGAAATATACATTTTTTATATTAAAATGTTTCACGTGAAACATTCTATTTTAATTTCTCAGGGTCTAATTTCCCGCAACTCTGCTGCGTAACAAACTTTTTCAAATAGTAGAGGCTGTGATATACTAAAGGAAAAGAGGAGAGTTGTAAGACGAGTGAGTATATACACAAATTACACAATGTATCAGTACTTATGTACCATTTTGTATGTTCGGCAAAATATAGACGGGTAGTGATAGATGAGGAAGTAGATCAAGTTATCCGGGAGACATGTGAAGAGATAGAAAAACGGTATGAAATGAAATTCATAGAGGTTAAAGATCACGTTCATTTTCTGATACAGTCTTTACCAGCATACAGTCCGCAAAAAATAATACAAAGAGTGAAAAGCATAATAGCTAAAGAAATATTTGCAAAATGTCCATAGGTAAAAAAGAAATTATGGGGTGGTGAATATTGGAAAGACGGATATTATGTTGCCACAGTAGGAGAACATGGGAATGAAGCAGTGATATCAAAATATGTAAGAGAACAGGGACAAGAAAAAGAGTATAAGAAACTCTATCAAACCGAACTGGAGCCAAAAGAGTTGAGCTTATGGAATTATATGTAGTAGGAGCAACCCTTCGATACCCCGTAGCTCTTCTTCGGAGTAGTTCATTTTATGAAGAATTTTTCTTCTATCTATATTCAAACTAATTACAATATTATATTTACATTGATTAAATTTGGCATAAACAAGGCATAATGTTTTAAAATAGTTGCATTAATAAAAATCACAACTTGTATAATAGGGCATACTCTATAACACAACATAAACAAATTCTAATTATATTTAGTAATAATATGACTTAAGCTGTTTTACACTATATTGTATATTTTGTAGACATTAAGTACAATCCTTTAAAATAGAATAATAATACTCTCCGCAAAAAACTGCGAGAGATTAAACCCTTTTTTAGATTAATTATTGTAATATTACTGGTAAAAAAATTTATGAACAACAAGAATAAAACGAAATATAAACAGATAAAAGTATGATTATTTTTCTAATAAAACAAAAAATTTTCCACCTGTGCGGTTGGCGCCCTGTCCCCTCCCTGCGGCTCCTGGCTTCGATCCAACTGCAAAAATGAGATATTTCTAACGGTTTTTCCGGATAGATTTGCTGTCAGGCGGTGACTCCGCCAGAAACGGCAGCAAATCTATCCGGAAAAGCCATAAAAAATCTTATTATTTTTTTGAATGGATTTTTCTTCTCCAGCGAAGCCAGAGGCCACAGGGAGGAGACAGGGCGCCAACCGCACAGGTGGAAAATTTATTTCAATATAAAACTCCCTGCAATATATTGCAGGGAGTTTTTTTTAAAATTCTAAAAAAGTAGTCTATACCAAATATATTAAAACTAAAAATTTAACTGCAAATCAAAAATTAATTTTTGAAACCCACAATATTTCATCTATAGCTTACCACAAACAAAAATATACCTTTATATTTGTTCCACAGAAATTTCAAATCCGCCATAATGACAGAAACAATAATTTCTGTATAAAAATGTTTCACGTGAAACATTTGAATATATTCCAGAACATAAATATCTAAATGTTATGTATACATCAAATATTTATACTACATACATAATTACAAATAACATTTATTACATCTGGAATAACACATAATTCAGGGAAGGTACAAAGAATACTTCAGCAAACGAAATTAACCACATACGACAGACCCATTACATTCCTAAAATAATCTTATCATGTTATTTTTGATAGCAAAGACTGCCGCCTGTGTCCTGTCATTTACCTCTATTTTTTTAAATATATTTGATATATGGTTCTTCACTGTCCTTTCACTTATATTTAGATTAAGCGCAATCTCTTTATTAAACATTCCATTGGCAACATTAACCAAAACCTCTTTTTCCCTTTTGGTCAAAGAATCAATCTTCATTTTATCACTGTTCCTGTTTACTAATCTGCTGTTTAAAGCGGGAATTAAACTCGGCTGAATATAATTTTCGCCATTTACAATATTATTAATAGCCTTCTTCAATTCAGCAGATTCGGATTCTTTTAAAATATACCCCTCCACTCCTATATCCACAGCCTTTAACAGATATTCTACTTCATTATGAACAGTAAGGATCAATACCTTTATATTCATATTGTTTCTTCTTATTCCTTCTAATACTTCTATCCCGTTCATTTTAGGCATGTTTATATCCAACAGCAGAACATCCGGTTTTACAGTCTGTAATTTTTCCAGGCATTCAACTCCATCTGCGGCTTCTTCGATCACTTCAATACTTCCATCAAACTCCAGCAGTTGACGTATGCCTTCACGCATTAAAACATGGTCGTCTGAAATCATAACTTTGATACTCATATTCAAATATCTCCTTTATCTAATAATGGAATAATGATCTTTATAACCGTTCCCTTATCAGGTTTAGAATCAATTTCCATAGTACCGCACAAGAGTTCTACCCTTTCCTTTAATATATTCAGGCCAAAATGTCTCTGGTGCTCAGATAGAACTTTTTCTGCATCAAAACTTTTTCCATTATCAGCTACTGTTATCATGCAAGTATTTTCTGCAATTTTTTTCAATTCAAAGAAAACCATGGAACCATTCGAATGCTTAATTGCGTTATTTGTACACTCTTCTATAATTCTGAAAATTGTCATTAAAACCAACGAATTATTACAATTAATCTCCTCAATATTATAAAAAACTTCAAAATTAGAAGACTCTTTTAAATGGTCGGATAATCGTTCAAATGATTCCTTCAATCCCAAATCATCAAACGTCATCGGACGAAGATCAAAGATAGTGTTACGTATCTCCTTAATCACCGACCTTAAATTTTTATTCACGGAAACAAGTTCCTGTTTCGCCTTTGCCGCATCCTCATCTATAAACATAGAACTTAATTCTATTTTATGAATAATATGTGTCAGATTCTGCAGCGAAGTATCATGCAGATCTCTCGCGATGCGCTGCCTCTCCCTCTCCTGAATATCCAAAATCTGAAGTCCACGATTTATATTCACATTACTGACAAAAACTAAATCATTTTTCTTACCATACTTTTGTGTAAAATATTGCCTTTCAATAACATTCAATAATGAACTTACCGTTTTAATTTTATCGTCCAAGTCTTCCATTTTTTCATAATATTGATTATCATTTTCATTTGTATTATAACCCTTCTTTTCTTCCATTAAGTTTTTTTGAGAAAAGAAATCCTCATAAATTTTCTTTAGACCCTCATACAGTTCATCAGACATTTCTCTACCCCTTCGATTACCTGCACAAAAATTTTTCAGTTATCCTTTCCTGTTATCTTATTAAATTTATTTATACCCTTCCCTTTTATGAAAATGTGTGAATATTATTTAGTATAATGTGACTAAATATTCAACTTATCCAACATCTCCATATATTTATAATATAATAAAAATTCAAATATGAAAAGATATTTTCTTTTTTTATTTGTATGTTTTTACTTTATCCCTTATAATATTAATATAATAATTTCAAAATGAGGATATATAAGGAAAATGAAAAATAAATTAAACAAATTCATAATCTTGTCAGGGCTTACGGCAACTGCGATTCATTTTATTAACAGGATAAATTACTCATTATACACTGTTAAAAATTACCTCAACTATCCTGAAAATGCTTATCATGACTGGCGCTTTGGTAAAATAAGATATATTACAAAAGGAAATGGATACCCGCTCTTGCTTATACACGATTTGACCATAGGAAGCTCCCTGTATGAATTCAGCAAAATTATTGACAAACTCTCTATAAATCACAAAATATATGCCATTGATTTATTGGGATACGGTTTGTCTGATAAGCCATGCATAACCTATACGAATTATCTCTATGTACAGCTTGTCATTGATTTTATTAAAAATGTAATCGGTAAGAAAACAGACATAATAGCAACAGGTGATTCCACACAGATAGCTGTTATGGCATGCCATAACGATCCCGAAGCAATCAACAAAATGATATTTATAAATCCTCAAAATTTATATGATACAAACAAAATTCCTTCCAAACAGACAAAACTGCTTCATCTATTGATAGAAACCCCCATCCTGGGTACTTTCCTTTACAATATACTATCCACCAGAACATACATCGAAACTATATTCCGGCAGGAGTATTTGTACAGTCTCATTAATCTGGAAGAACAGGATGTATTATCATACACAAAAGCTGCCCATCTGCCTGATTATAGTTCGAAACATGCATTTGCAAGCTATATATCAAAATATATGAATACAAATATCATACACGCTTTAAAAGAAATAAACCATGGAATGTATATCATAGGAGGACAGGAAGAGACTGATATTGAAACGATAATTGAAAATTATACATATTATAACAATTCCATAGAATCGGAGCTCATCCCGTATACCAGACATCTTCCTCATATGGAAACACCGGATGAAATAATACCATATATTAATATGTTTCTTTGCTAGAGCGTGTTTGAAATTTGTCAAGACTATTTGTCTTAATATCGCGCAAAGTGGTGAAGCGGTTATACCGCGTACAGATGGTGGGAATGATTTTTCAAACACGCTCTAATTAAGCGTACATTTCGCTGGTCTAAATTTCCATCTGCCGTATTGTCGCCAATCAACGTAGCCGCCGCTGCGCCTCATTCCTCCGCCTTACAGGCTGAAAATTTATCCTTCGCGAGAATGTACCGATAATTAGTGTGGATTATAATAATCCATCCATAAGGAACTGTAGAAAAATAAGTGATACAGATTGCGCAGGATATTTCTTCGAGTGCACAAAATTACTACTCCTAAATACTATATTTATTCACATAGGCTCCTTAGCCGGAATCCCTGCCCTTCGCGGATATTTTTTCGGCGTTGCCTTTACCTTATCTATTATAAGTAAGTTTCTGTATATATCAGAACCTGGCAGTATATAGTCTATCTGTCCAGATACCTTTCCTCCTAAAACAGATATCGCCTTTCCTGCAGCAGAAATTTCATCCGTTAATTTTTCCGATTTATAAGAAATAAATTTTCCTCCGGCCTTTACAAACGGTATGCAGTACTCTGACAGTGTAGATAAATTGGCTACTGCCCTGGAAACACATAAGTCGTATTTTTCACGGAGCATGTTGGGTTTCGCATAATCTTCCGCCCTCCCGTGAAGCGCCTCTATGCCTTCCAGCCCTAATTTTTCAATTACTTCATTCAAAAACTTAACTCTTTTATTTAAAGAGTCCAGCAAAGTAACTCTAACATGAGGGAAAATTATTTTAACAGGGATTCCGGGGAATCCGGCCCCGCTCCCTACATCAATCATTTTCCATCCGCTGTCCTTATCGCATACCGCAGGAAAGTCATAGGCTTTTACAATAGCCAGGCTGTCTGTAAAATGCTTTTTGCAAACTTCATGAAATCCTTCAATAGCCGTCAGGTTCATAAAAGAATTCCATTCCACCAATATTTTATAGTATTCTATAAACAAAGACATTTGCTTCTCATCAGGCATTATCCCCAGTTCTCTTAAATCTGCCATAAAAGATGCCGTATCATAATCGCTCAACATATCAGCCCATATTCCCTTCTGTCAACGAATTATCCGTCTCCCGTTTTCTGTTATACTGTTCCAAATAGACAAGCAACACGGAAATGTCCGCCGGTGATACTCCTGATATTCTGGATGCCTGTCCGACAGATACCGGCCGGTAAGCGATCAGTTTCTGTCTTGCCTCAAGACGAAGGCTTTTTACATCCTTATAGTCCAGATCCTGCGGTATCCTTTTCTTTTCCATTTTGCGAAACTGCTGTACCTGCCTGAGCTGTCTCGTTATATAACCTTCATACTTCAATTCTATTTCTACCTGCTCTATCACATCATGCGGAAGGGGCTGCCTGCCCGGATCTAACTCTTCCAATTCGGAATAGGACAATTCCGGCCTGCACATCAGCTCCGCCATAGTTGTCCCCGTCTTTAACGCAGGGCTTCCTTTTGCTGTTAAAAAATCCTGTACCTTCCTGGATGCCCCAACCGTCTGCTTCTTCAAACGCCCTATTTCCGCCTCTATCATTTTCTTTTTGGTAAGCGTCTCCCCGTACAGTTCTTCCGAAACCAGTCCCGCCCTGTAACCCTTTTCACGAAGACGCAGATCTGCATTATCCTGTCGGAGCAAAAGACGGTATTCCGCCCTGGAGGTCATCATGCGGTAAGGTTCAAAATTATCCTTAGTCACCAAATCATCGATCAATACCCCAATATATGCTTCCGAACGATCAATGGTAATCTGTTCTTTTCCAAGTATGGAAAGCGAAGCATTGATTCCCGCTATCAAACCCTGGGCAGCAGCTTCCTCGTATCCGCTGCTTCCGTTACACTGCCCTCCGCTGAAAAGCCCTTTGATATCTTTAAACTCCAGCGTCGGATACAACTGCCTGGGATTAATGCAATCATATTCTATAGCATAGGCATTTCTCACAATCTTACAATTCTCCAATCCCGGAACCGTCCGGTACATGGCAAGCTGGACATCCTCGGGAAGTGAGGAAGACATCCCTCCCACATACATTTCATTTGTATGCAGCCCCTCCGGTTCTATAAATACCTGATGCCTTTCCTTATCCGCAAATTTTACGACCTTATCCTCTATGGACGGGCAATATCTCGGCCCTGTTCCTTCTATAATACCTGCATAGATAGGTGAACGATCCAGATTCCTGCGTATCACATCATGAGTTTCCTCATTCGTATATGTCAGCCAACAGGACACCTGCTCTTTCTGCACATCCTCCGGATCAGTCGAAAAAGAGAACGGTACTATCCTTTCATCGCCAAACTGCTCCTGCATCTTCGAAAAATCAAGACTTCTCTTATCCATCCGCGCCGGAGTCCCTGTCTTAAACCTTCTCATTTCTATTCCCAGTTTTTTCAGGGAATCAGTCAAATAATTGGCCGCCTGCAGCCCATTCGGCCCTGTATAAGTAATGGCTTCCCCGCACAGACATCTGGCTCTTAAATAAGTCCCCGTACAAAGAATAACTGCCTTACATGCATATACGGCTCCGGTAAAAGTCCTGACGCCGGTAATTTTTTTCTTCCCTGTACCGTTATCCAAAGATTTTCCGGAAAACCCTTCCAAATGTTTTCCTTCACACTTTCCCTTATATTTTCCCTCTCCTTCCTGATTACCTGCCATTGAACAGGAAGCCGGGCAATCCATATCTTCCCAGAGGAACTCACACACCTCAGCCTGCTTTATCGTTAAATGTTCCTGGTTCTCCAACACCTTCCTCATGGCGCGGGAATATTCTGCTTTATCAGCCTGCGCCCTGAGAGAATGGACAGCGGGCCCTTTTGAAATATTTAACATTTTAGACTGGATAAAAGTTTTATCTATATTTTTACCCATCTCCCCGCCCAGTGCATCTATTTCCCTTACCAGATGGCCCTTGGAAGATCCTCCCACATTTGGATTGCATGGCATCAAAGCGACGCTGTCCACACTGACTGTAAAAATCACCGTCTCCAAACCCATTCTCGCACACGCAAGGGCAGCTTCACAGCCTGCATGGCCTGCACCTATCACACATACGTCCACTTTCTCCCTTATCTGCATCGAACACATTTACTATTCTTCCTCCGTCTATTTCCCCATGCAAAATTTCGAGAATATTTCATTGACCAGATCCTCCCCCACTTCTTCCCCTATAATTGTCCCAAGAAAGGTATAGGCATTCATAAGATCAATTGAATAAAAATCTTCCGGCATATTGCTTTCCAGGCTTTCCTTTACATGCCGCATACTCTCACAGGCATCCTGCATCGCTTCCCTGTGCCGCATATTTGTAATTACCATTTCATCATTAAAGGAAATCTCCCCGCCAAAAAACATCTCCTTCACTTTATCCGCAA
Source organism: uncultured Lachnospiraceae bacterium (assembly GCA_947385425.1). Classification (GTDB taxonomy): domain Bacteria; phylum Bacillota; class Clostridia; order Lachnospirales; family Lachnospiraceae; genus Kineothrix. Next base: position 10,844 of record CANDKY010000008.1, read on the forward strand.
AGATATCTATTCCTGTATTTTCCTTGGTGGAAGTCCTGATTACCATAATATCGGAAGCCTTTTCCACAGCATCCTTACATGTACCGGCAATTTCGGACAGGAGAATATCTTCTGTAACCACCATATCCAAATCCGTCTTATTTAAAAGGATAATCACTTTTTTACCGGAAATTAAATTTAAAATCTCATAATCGCTCTCATCCAAAGGAACCGAACCATCCACGACATAGATAAGCAAATCTGCATCCAAAGCATATTTTTTGGCCTTTTCCACACCTATTTTTTCCACGGTATCCTCTGTAAAACGTATTCCCGCCGTATCAATCACATTCAGGCTTATCCCCTGCAGCCTTATGTTTTCTTCCAAAACATCCCGGGTAGTCCCTGCCACATCTGTAACAATCGCTTTATCCTCGCCTACCAGAAGATTTAACAGAGAGGATTTCCCTGCATTCGGCTTTCCGACAATAACCGTATTTATACCCTCTTTCAATATCCTTCCCTGGGCCGATTGATCCAACAGCTTTTCTAACCTTAGGATAATGTTCTCTGTCTTCTCCATCAGCCGGCCCGCATACCCATCCAGGCTGATATGTTCCGGATCATCCAAAGCCGATTCAATAAAGGCTATCTCATAAAGCAGCTCTTCCCGCAGCCCCTTCACCATATCCGAAACAGAACCGCGAAGCTGGCTTACAGAACTTTTCAGTGCATACTGGTTTTTGGAATGTATAATGTCAATTACAGCCTCCGCCTTTGACAAATCCATCCTTCCGTTTAAAAAGGCCCTCTTCGTAAACTCCCCTGGCTGCGCAAGCCTCGCACCATGTTTCAGCACAGCCTCAAGCACACGGCGAAGCACCAGGATCCCGCCGTGGCAATTAATCTCCACCGTATCCTCCGCCGTATAGCTGCGGGGCGCTTTCATCACGCTCACCATAACCTCATCAATTACTTCTTCCCTGCCGTTTTCATTATCCACAATAAATCCGTAATGCACCGTATGGGAAGCAAACCGGGAAAGCATCTTTTTTCCCGACTTTGTCCTGTATATCCCATGTACAATTTGAACCGCATCATCGCCGCTGACCCGGATAATCCCTATCCCGGATTCCGACATTGCAGTAGCCACAGCCGCTATCGTATTTCCCATACCAAACTCCTTCAAACAAAATACACAAAACCCCTGAACAAAAATTCAAGGGTTTCATAAAAAACTATCTCTTAAGTGTAACAACCACTCTCCGGAAGGGCTCATCACCCTCACTGTGGGTAGTCACATACTTATCACTTTGCAGTGCCGAATGGATAATCCTCCGTTCATAAGGGTTCATAGGCTCAAGGGAAACCGGGCGTTTCGTCCGTTTAACCTTATAAGCAATATTCTTAGCCAGGTTTTCCAATGTTTCTTTCCTTCTCTGCCTGTAATTCTCCGTATCCACCTTCACCCTTATATAATTCTCAGCTTCCTTATTTACCACTAATGACACTAAGTACTGCAGGGAATCGAGCGTCTGCCCCCTTTTGCCGATCAACACGCCCATTTCATCCCCGCTTAAATCAATATCCATGGAATTATCAAGTTCATCGTATTTTACATCTGTCACTACTGTAAGACCCATAGCTTCAAACACATCATTTAAAAATTGTTTTGCATTATCGGTTACAGAATTCTTAACTTTAGCTTTAATGATTGCAGGCTTGGAACCTATCCCAAGGAAACCAGCAGACCCCTCTTCTACTACTTCATATTCCAATTTATCACTGGTCACAAGCAGCTTCTGACAAGCTTCAGTGATTGCATCATTAACTGTTTTCGCTGATACTTGAATGTAATCCATATTTATACCTCCCACTTACTTCCTGTTATTCTTCTCATTATACTGCTTCACCATATTTGCCTTTGAAGCGAGGCTTCCCTGCTTTGCATTTTTATTGTAATATTCTGTCGATTTCCTTACCGCCTCGTCTCTCTGTTCCTGTGTCATGGAAGAATCAGTACTTGCTTTCGATGCTATAGACTTCGTACTCATCGTCGCGTAATCATTTAACATCTTAGCAGAAACACCCTTCTTTTCTAACTTTTTCTTATTCTTCTCCACATTTTGCTTAATTACTTCCTCCAGATCCATCTTATCAATATGCTTATTGATCACCACCTGCTGGATACTTCTTACTACAGAACCGGCAATCCAGTATATGCCCATACCTGCAGGAAACGAATAGCAGAATATTGCCGACATAACCGGCATCATCACATTCATTGTTTTCATCGAAGAAGCCATCGGGTTGTCCTGCTGCTTCTTATCGTTGTTTTCCGCCTGCGGCATCAGTTTGGTATTTATCCACTGCGTCAGGGCAGACAATACAGGAACCGCCAGGGCCGCAATAACCATAAGAAAAGCGCCGCTATCCAATGCTTCATGGACAATATAAGAAGGTGAATTCCCTATATTTAACCCGAGGAAGTTATTATACCTCTCCAGAATCGCCATCGTATTGTCAACATCTGCTGACAGAGAAGGAAACCTTTCAGAAATACTGAGCCACTCTGCGGTAGAAGCACGGTTTAACACATCAATAAAAGTATTCTGTATATACTCCGTATTCCCGCCTGTAAACTGTTCACTGGTAAACTGATTTCCAAACATAGACGCATCTTTAAAGGTCTGAATGAAATCAGAACTCCCGGCCTGGACAATCAGCTTGTCCACCAAAGGGAAAAACGCATCCTTAATCTTCCCGACATAAGCCGGCATTGCGTAAATTACACGGTATAAAGCAAAAAGAATAGGCATCTGTATAAGAAGCTGCAGACAGCTTCCGGTCGGAGACACTCCATACTTTGCATAGACCGCCTGCGTCTCCTCGTTCATCTTCATCATGGAATCGTTATCTTTCCTGTTCTTATACTTTGCCTGGATCGCCTGAATCTCCGGATTCATCTTAGCAGAGAGTTTCGAAAACTTCTGCTGTTTCACCGTAAGAGGCAGCATAAGCAGATTCACTACAATTGTAAATAAAATAATCGCAAGACCGATATTCGGTATACCAATCTTGTCCAGGCAGAAAAAGATCCCTTCCATTATATAACCGAGAAGCTTTGCTATCGGCCCTATAATAAAAGTCTGATTCTGCGTTAAAATAATGCCTGACAATTTTTTTCCTCCTATTCCAGTTCCGCTGGAACCCGAAAAGTGCCATCACCCTTCAAAAAAATATCTGTTCCAGCTATTCCAATCCCTCCATCCACAATCCAATTCTACGGAACCGGATCATATCCCCCTTTAGAAAAAGGATTACACCTCAAAATTCTCCACACCGCCATACATCCGCCCTTCCACGCACCATACTTCATAACCGCCTCCAACCCATACTCCGAACAGGTAGGAAAATAAGGGCATTTCGTACTTTTCAAGGGAGAAACATATTTCCGATAGAACCTAATCATACAAATAAGTAATGTTTCCATAACCATCCCGCAATCTAACCCATCCTGACAGGGAAAAACAATTCCCACCGCACACCATCACAAACCATCCATGAAAACTCATAAAACGGATTTGCGATGCTGCTGCACCGCAGCAGCACAAAACCAGCCATAAAAAACCTGGAAGAACGCCTCTTTCCAGGCGTTCTTCCGCGTGAAACGGGTTTGCCCATGCATCCTGCATGGCAAACCCTAGAAGTTCTTAAGTGGTGTACTTTACCACTTTAGAACTTCTTTTCACGCTAAGATATGATGAAGTTTCCCAAGATGCAGTAACGCGCTCTCTATATCGGCATAAGAAACCGCCGACGCATTGTTCCTTGCAACGACTACTATATCTAAACCACTATTAAATATATTTTCATGTAGCCGGTAACTCTCTCTCACCAGTCTCGTAACCCTGTGGCGGACCACACTGTTCCCTACTTTTTTACTGACTGATATTCCAAGCCTGTTCCTGTCCATATTATTTTCTAACACATACATAACAAGATACCGATTGGCATAGGACTTACCTTTTTTATAAACATTCCTGAAATCATAATTCTTTTTCAAAGATTCTGAGAAATCCATATTCCATCCATCAAAAATTATAGATTTTACAAAAGAATTTCCATAAGAGAAAAGGCCACAATACTGTGACCTATGCTGATAATCTCTTTCTTCCTTTTGCTCTTCTGGCTGCCAGAACTTTTCTTCCGCCCGGAGTACTCATTCTCTTCCTGAAACCATGGACTTTTTTCCTATGCCTTTTCTTCGGCTGATATGTCATTTTCATAACCGATACACCTCCTTTATAAACCTCTCCCAAATATATCGAACATAATTAAGGCAAACACTACTATCACAAACACTGCTATTGTCAAAAACAATCTGTGTTAGAAAATATCGTTACAATTATAAAGGAAAACGACATTTACGTCAAGTAAAAATCAACCAAAAAATGCCGAAAAAATCATGAAAAATGCCGATTTTTTCTCAATACCATATCTAGTTGCTTTTCTTTCCCGCAAACCACTAAATATAGTTCTAAAAAAGTTATCCACATTTTCCTCCGAATCAACCTATCCTGTAAAAAATTATCCACATTATGTGTATAATTTGTGGAAAACTCCTTTATAACCTGTTTAAATGCTATGGATAAATACATCCGTAACCTTATGGACAACCCATAATATGCCGATTACAGGAATGCCCCTGTATGTTAATAAGGATTATCACCTTTATGCACATACCGGAATACACAGGAAGCCTTAAAGTCACCTTATGCACATGATTATCCCCAATTTGTGTATAACTTCACACTCAAAATTAATCATTTGAAATTTCACATTATTTATATTAATATATAAATGTGGTGCTTTCTGCAGACAGGTAAAAGCCGCATTATGGAACCGGAGGAACTCTTATGGATTTTTTCGAAGAAAATGATTTTATACAGGAAAATTGGGAAATGATTAAACAAACCATAAAAACAGAGTATGGCCTTTCCAATATATCCTTTAATACCTGGGTTTCCAACCTGGGTTTTTACAGTTCGGAAAATGATATCATATCGATTATCATTCCCTCCGATAAGGCCCATGCCTTAAACTATATTTCAAACAAATACTCAAATTATTTTAAGGTTGTTATTTCCGAAATGATGGAACACGAATATAATATTTCCTTTATATTGGAAAATGATATTGCGAAAATAGAAGCCGGCAATAATTCCATGGAAATAAAGCCTCATTATAATATCAACTGTGAAAAGGCAAACCTGAATCCAAAATACCGTTTTGACACTTTTGTCGTGGGCAGCAACAACAAATTTGCACATTCCGCTTCCCTTGCCGTTGCGGAATCCCCCGGCGATACCTACAATCCGTTGTACATATACGGCGGGGCCGGCCTGGGCAAAACGCACCTTATGCATTCCATCGGACGCTTTATACTGGAACAGAACCAGAACATGAAAGTCCTTTATGTTACTTCCGAGCAGTTCACCAATGAAGTGATCCACTCCATCCGAAGCGGTAATGCGGCGGACATGACCAAACTCCGGGATAAGTACAGGACGGTGGATGTCCTCCTTATTGATGATATCCAGTTTATCATAGGAAAAGAAAGTACACAGGAAGAATTTTTCCATACCTTTAATGTACTGCATGCGGCAGAAAAACAGATTATCATTTCCTCCGACAAACCGCCGAAAGAAATGGAAACACTGGAAGAACGTTTCCGTTCCAGGTTCGAATGGGGGCTTATCGCCGATATACAGCCTCCCGATTACGAAACCAGAATGGCTATCCTCCAGAAAAATGCCGAACAATGCAATAAAGTAATCGATGACGAAGTGTTCAGTTATGTCGCAACCAATATCAAATCCAATATAAGGGAACTGGAAGGGGCTTTTAACAAGATTATCGCTTCCTCCAGGTTAAATAAGATAGAGATCGATCTCGAAATGGCTAAGGAAGCATTGAAGGATATTATCTATCCGGACAAACCAAAGGAGATCAATCCTACCCTTATTATAAATGTAGTGGCAGAACACTTCGGGGTAAAAGCAGAGGATATCACCTCCAAAAAGAGAAATTCGGAAATTGTGGAAGCCAGGCAGGTAGTCATGTATCTTTGCCGTTACATGACCGACACCTCCTACCAGAATATAGGGAAAATCCTTGGGAAAAAAGATCATACCACAATTATCCACGGGGTCAACAAGATTACGGACGAACTGCAAAGTAACAGGGAACTGAACCACAAGATCGAGACTATCAAGAAAAAACTCAGCCCTACCTGAAAGAAAGGTTTTACTTTTCCTGTTGATTATTATGTGGTTAAGTCCGGGATAAGTGGATTTTGTATGTTGATAACTATGTTTAAACTAAGGTTTATGATGATGTTAAAATTGTAACGGTATTTCATATATGTGAATAATTCAGCCTTAATTTTAAAGTTATATGGAGTTTTTCACAGGATAGACATTCCTTTTTTCCCTGAAAAATAGTATAATAGATAGGGTTTTACACAAATCAACAGCCCTTAATAAGGATATTAAGAATTACTTTATATATAAAATATCTGCACGCGCAGTCAAAAATGAATCCCGTATTTTGCGAAAGGAGCAAACAGTATGAAATTAGTATGCACAAAATCGGAATTATTAAACGGAGTACAGACAGTATCCAAAGCTGTTCCAAATAAAACGACCATGTCCATCCTGGAATGTATCCTTGTAGATGCCAGGGATGCAGAAATCCGGCTGCTGGCAAATGATATGGAACTGGGAATAGAGACTATTATTGAAGGCGATATTGTTGAAAGGGGCATTATCGCATTGGATGCAAAGATTTTTCTGGAAATTGTGAGGAAGCTTCCGGACAGTGAAATCACGATTGTAACGGATGACAATCTTAAAACGACAATTACCTGTGAAAAAGCGAAATTTAATATCATAGGCAAATCCGGAGAAGACTTTTCGTATCTTCCATCCATAGAAAAAATAGACTCGATAATTTTATCCCAGTTTACCCTGAAGGAAGTGGTAAGGCAGACTATTTTTTCTATTGCGGACAATGACAATAATAAACTGATGACAGGTATATTGTTTGAAATCAACGAAGATATACTGAAAGTAGTATCTTTGGACGGGCACAGGATATCGATCCGTAAGATCAGGCTCAAGAATTTTTATATGCCGAAGAAAGTAGTCGTCCCGGGAAAGACCCTGAATGAGATTAGTAAGATTTTATCCGGTGATATGGAGAGCGATGTACATATATTCTTCACGGATAAGCATATTGTCTTCGAGTTTGATGAGACTACTGTAGTTTCCAGGCTGATTGAAGGGGATTATTTTAAAGTAGATCAGATGCTCTCCAGCGATTATGAAACCAGGGTAAGGATTAACAAAAAAGAATTGCTTAGCTGTATCGACAGGGCTACTCTGCTTGTAAAAGAGGGGGATAAGAAGCCGATCATCATAAATATAACGGATGAAATGATGGAATTAAAGATAAACTCGGCAGTCGGCAGTATGAATGAAGAGATCGATATAGAGAAAAAGGGAAAAGACATCATGATTGGTTTTAATCCCAAATTTCTTATTGACGCCCTGCGGGTAATCGATGATGAAGAGGTGGATATTTATCTGGTAAACCCGAAAGCGCCGTGTTTTATAAGGGATGCAGAGGAAAACTATATTTATCTGATATTGCCGGTAAACTTTACGACAGTCAGCTAATTTTTTCAAATAAGGTTTAGGAAGGGAAATTATGGAAATAATAACTATAAGAGATGACTTTATTAAGCTTGGCCAGGCACTGAAACTTTCCGGTTTTGCCCGGACAGGTGCGGAGGCCAAGATAATGATAGGCGGCGGCGACGTAAAGGTAAACGGTGAAAAGGAATTACAGAGAGGGAAAAAACTCCGTCAAGGGGATATTGTGGAATATAATGGTAAAAAATTCCGGATTGATGCTGCCGGCAGGGTGTGAAAATGGTCATAAAATCTTTGGAACTTATGAATTTCAGGAATTATGGATTTCTGGATCTGAAATTCAGTGAAGGGACGAATATCTTATATGGGGATAATGCGCAGGGAAAGACAAATGTGCTGGAGGCCATCTATTTATCCGCTACCACGAAATCCCACAAAGGGAGCAAGGATAAGGATATTGTCAATTTCCATGCGCAGGAGGCACATATAAGGACTTACCTTGAAAAAGAGGGAATTGGATATAAAGTGGATATGCATCTTCGCAAAAATAAGTCAAAGGGAATCGCCGTTGACGGGCAGAAATTAAAAAAAGCGGCGGAACTTTTAGGCTTGTTGAATGTTGTCTTTTTTTCTCCGGAGGATTTGGGGATTATTAAAAACGGTCCTGCTGAAAGAAGAAGATTTGTGGATATGGAACTTTGCCAGTTGGACAATTTCTATCTTTATAATCTCAATCATTATAATAAAATAGTGAACCAGAGGAACAAACTGTTAAAGGATATTTATTTTGACCCTCAGCTTCGGGATACATTAAATATATGGGATTCCCAACTGGCGGCTTATGGAAGCAAAATTATAGAAAGGCGCCGTTCGTTTATCACACAACTGAATGGGATTATCTATGAAATACATAAAAAACTTTCAGGCGGAAAGGAAGAATTGAGCATAAGATATGAACCGGATGTGGAAACGGATAAGTTGGAAAGCGCTTTGGAGGCGGGACAGGAAAGGGACATAAAACTGAAGCAGACGTCTGTGGGGCCGCACAGGGATGATATCAGTTTTATGGTGGGGGATACCGATATCCGTAAATTCGGTTCCCAGGGACAGCAGCGTACAGCGGCTTTATCATTGAAACTGTCCGAAATAGAGCTGGTCAAAAAAGTGACAGGGGATACGCCTGTGCTTTTATTGGATGATGTTTTATCAGAGCTTGACAGCAGCAGGCAGCAGTTCCTGTTAAACACCATAGGTGATATTCAGACTATTATTACCTGTACGGGCCTGGATGAGTTTGTAAATAACAGGTTTGAAATAAACAGGGTATTCAGGGTAGTGGAGGGCTCTGTGGAAAATGCCGTGGAAGATGTAAAGGAAGAATTGACGGAAAGGTAATGATACTGGTAATTCAGTCAGGTTTATGCATGTTTATACATGTTTATACATTAAGAAAGGCATGGTTAAAAATGGGTAATCAGATGGAAAATGAGTACGGTGCGGATCAGATACAGATATTGGAAGGGCTGGAAGCGGTGCGGAAGAGGCCCGGAATGTATATAGGGAGTACATCCTCCAGAGGGCTCCATCATCTGGTATATGAGATCGTGGACAATTCCGTGGATGAAGCCCTGGCGGGTTTTTGCAGTGAGATAGAGGTAACAATCCATAAGGATAATTCGATCACGGTTACGGACGACGGGCGCGGGATTCCGGTCGGGATTAACCATAAGGCAGGTATTCCCGCTGTAGAGGTCGTCTTTACGGTCCTTCATGCCGGCGGGAAATTCGGCGGAGGGGGCTACAAAGTATCCGGAGGGCTCCATGGGGTAGGTGCATCGGTAGTAAACGCCCTCTCAAGCTGGCTGGAAGTGGAGATCTTCCAGGACGGGAAAATATACCGCCAGAGATACGAGCGCGGCCATGTCTGCTATGCCCTGAAAGTGGTTGGGGAATGCCCGGAGGATAAAACAGGAACAAAAGTGAGTTTCAAGCCGGATGATACGATTTTCCAGGAAACAACGGAGTATGAGTTTGACGTTTTGAAACAGCGTCTCAGGGAGATGGCTTTTCTTACCAGGGATCTTAAGATCATCCTCAGGGATGAGCGGGTGGAAACGGGGCAGAACCCTGTGGAGAGAAAGTTCCATTATGAGGGCGGTATAAAGGAATTTGTTACTTATCTGAATAAGAGCAAGACGCCTTTATATGAAAGTATTATGTATTTTGAAGGTTCGAAAAATAACGTATATGTGGAAGTTGCGATGCAGCACAATGATTCTTATACGGAGAGTGCGTATAGTTTTGTCAATAACATCAATACGCCGGAGGGAGGAACCCATCTGGTAGGCTTCCGGAACGCCCTTACCAAAACTTTTAACGACTATGCGAGGGGCAATAAGCTGTTAAAGGAGAGTGAACCGAACTTAAGCGGGGAGGATATAAGGGAGGGCCTGACTGCGATTATCAGCATAAAGATAGAAGATCCCCAGTTTGAGGGACAGACCAAGCAGAAGCTGGGAAATTCGGAGGCCAGGGGGGCTGTGGACAGTATTGTCAGTGAACAGCTTACTTATTTTCTGGAGCAGAATCCTGCCGTAGCGAAAACGATATGCGAGAAATCCATTCTGGCGCAGCGTGCCAGGGATGCGGCGAGAAAAGCAAGGGATCTGACAAGGAGAAAGACTGCCCTGGAGGGGATGAGCCTGCCCGGGAAACTGGCAGACTGTTCGGATAAAGATCCCGCCAACTGCGAGATATATATTGTAGAGGGGGATTCTGCGGGAGGCAGCGCCAAGACGGCGAGAAGCCGTGCGACACAGGCAATCCTTCCTCTGCGCGGCAAGATTTTGAATGTGGAAAAAGCAAGGCTGGATAAAATATATGCCAATGCGGAGATCAAGGCAATGATAACTGCATTCGGTACAGGGATCCATGACGACTTTGATATTTCAAAGCTCAGATACCACAAAATTATTATTATGACGGATGCCGATGTGGACGGGGCGCATATTGCCACTCTGCTGCTGACATTCCTGTACCGTTTTATGCCGGAATTGATTAAACAGGGCTATGTGTATCTGGCGCAGCCGCCGCTTTATAAACTGGAAAAGAACAAAAAAATATGGTATGCCTACAGTGACGAAGAACTGGACGGTATCCTGAAAGAGGTGGGCAGGGATCAGAATAACAAAATACAGCGGTACAAGGGTTTGGGCGAGATGGATCCGGAGCAGTTGTGGGAAACAACCATGGATCCGGCAAGGCGTATTCTGCTGCGGGTAACTATGGATGAAGAGACGGAATCGGAAATAGATTTGACATTTACCACTCTGATGGGGGATAAAGTGGAACCAAGGAGAGAATTTATCGAGGAGAATGCGAAATTTGTGAAAAATCTCGATATTTAATGGAGGTTAGCGATGGCTGATAATATCTTAGACGGTATCTTTGATAAAAACGGAGCGGACAAAATCCAGGATGTAGATAAAATCCATGATGTGGATTTAAAAAAGACAATGGAAACCTCATACATTGATTATGCCATGAGTGTAATAGCCGCCCGTGCGCTTCCGGATGTGAGGGACGGATTAAAGCCTGTACAGAGAAGGGTATTGTATTCCATGATCGAATTGAATAACGGCCCTGATAAGCCCCACAGGAAGAGCGCGCGTATTGTCGGCGATACCATGGGTAAATATCATCCCCATGGAGACAGTTCCATATACGGCGCCCTGGTAAATATGGCGCAGCCCTGGTCATTCCATTATCCTCTTGTGGATGGGCATGGGAATTTCGGTTCCGTGGACGGCGACGGTGCGGCAGCCATGCGTTACACAGAGGCCAGGCTTTCCAAGATTTCCATGGAATTGCTTGCTGATATCAACAAAGATACCGTGGATTTCGTCCCGAATTTTGACGAGACGGAAAAAGAACCTACTGTCCTTCCAAGCCGTTTCCCGAATCTTCTGGTGAATGGCACGACAGGGATAGCGGTAGGTATGGCCACCAATATACCTCCCCATAATTTAAGGGAAGTAATAAACGCGGTTGTAAAAATTATAGACAACAGAGTGGAGGAAGACAGGGAGACAGAGATAGAAGAACTTCTTTCCATTGTGAAGGCTCCGGATTTCCCTACAGGAGGGGTTATACTCGGGACGAGGGGCAGCGAGGAAGCATACCGTACCGGGCGCGGGAAAGTGAGGGTACGGGCAGTATCGGATATTGAAACGCTCCCTAACGGGAAAAGCCGTATTGTTGTCACGGAACTGCCCTATATGGTAAATAAGGCAAATCTGATACAGAAAATAGCCGAGCTGGTGAAGCTAAAGAAGATAGACGGAATTACAGACCTTCGGGATGAATCTGACAGGGAAGGTATGCGCGTAGTAATAGAGCTTCGCCGGGATGCCAATGCTAATATTATTATGAACCAGCTTTATAAGCATACGCAGATGCAGGATACTTTCGGCATTATAATGCTGGCCCTGGTGAATAATGAACCGAAGGTTATGAACCTTCTGGATATGCTGACCAATTACCTGGCCCATCAGGAAGAGGTAGTAACAAGAAGGACGAAATATGATTTAAACAAGGCGGAAGAGCGCGATCATATTTTGCAGGGGTTGCTGATTGCCCTTGACCACATCGATGAGGTAATCCGTATTATCAGGAGCAGCGAAAATGTCCAGACGGCAAAAGAACGGCTGATAGAGCGTTTCGGCCTGACGGATGTGCAGGCACAGGCGATTGTGGATATGCGTCTGCGCACCCTTACCGGATTGGAAAGGGATAAGATTGAAAAGGAGCATCAGGAGCTGCTGGCTAAGATTGCAGAACTGAAGGCTATCCTTGCGGATCGGAAGATACTGTTGGGCGTTATCCGGGATGAAATATCGATTATAGCGGAAAAATACGGAGACGACAGAAAGACAGCCATAGGGTATGATGCTTTCGATATTTCCATGGAGGATTTGATTCCAAAGGATAATACCATTATTGCCATGACCAGCCTTGGATATATCAAGAGGATGACGATTGATAATTTTAAGAGCCAGAACAGAGGCGGCAAAGGTATTAAGGGGATGCAGACGATCGACGAGGATTATATAGAAGATCTTCTTATGACTACGACCCACCATTACATTATGTTCTTTACAAATTACGGGCGGGTATACAGGTTAAAGGCTTATGAGATACCGGAAGCAAGCCGGACTTCCAGAGGAATGGCAATTATTAATCTGCTGCAGCTCATACCCGGGGAGAAAATTACCGCTATTATACCGATCAAGAATTATGAGGAAAGCAAGAACCTGTTTATGGTGACAAGGAAAGGCATTGTTAAGAAAACCCATGTCATGGAATACTGCAATGTCAGGAAAAACGGGCTGGCGGCGATTAATTTACGCGAAGATGATGAATTGATAGAAGTTAAGATTACGGATAAAAGTACGGAAATATTCCTTGTGACGAAGCAGGGGATGTGTATCCGGTTTCCGGAGACGGATGTAAGGGCTACCGGCCGGGCCTCCATGGGCGTAATAGGCATGAACTTAAGCGACGGGGATGAAGTGGTCGGCATGCAGTTAGACCATCAGGGGGATTCCCTGCTCATCGTGTCGGAAAACGGTATGGGCAAACGTACTTACCTGAATGAATTTACGATTCAGAAGAGAGGCGGCAAGGGTGTCAAATGTTATAAAATTACGGAAAAAACCGGGTATGTGGTAGGTGTAAAGGCGGTGAATGACAGCCATGAAATAATGATGATCACTACCCTGGGTACGATTATCCAGCTTCGCATGGAGGATATATCCACCCTGGGAAGGATTACCTCAGGTGTTAAGATGATTAATCTGGATGAGGGGATGAAGGTGGCCCGTATTGCAAAAGTCAGGGAAAAAGTGTCCGACGGGGATCATGAACTGGAAAATATAGAGGACGCCCTTGAGGATATACCTGAGGGAGAAAGGCACCCGGAAGCGGAGGAAGGAATAACATTGCCGGAAGAAGAGGGGGAAGATGAGGGAATAACGCTTCCCGGGGAAGAGGACGAAGATTAGAAATTAGAAAATGGGATTTCCTGAAAAATAGGGGTTTTATATTTACACAGGATGACAAGATATCAGGGGACTGTCATGGAATAATTTGTATATGCTGTGCAGAATTACAGGTTATTTCGTGACAGTTCCTTAGTTCCGGTTTATCCGGGTTAGGAAATAGCAGATGAAAATAGTAATATGTGACGACAGCCTTGAGGATTTGAGCAAAATAGAGAAACTATTGCTAAAGTATAAGGAATTGAATGCAGATGTTGATTTCGAATTGGAAAAATATTCCGACGCGTCCAGGTTATTCAGGAAAATAGAGAAAAATGAACTGGCGGATATTTATATATTGGATATGATTATGTCGGTGAAATCCGGTATAGACATCGGGAAACAGATACGGAGCATGGATGATGAGAGTGTGATTGTTTATATCACATCTTCCGAAGATTTTGCGTTGGATGCTTATGATGTAAAAGCAATAAGATATCTGGTAAAACCGGTACGTAACGAGAAGTTTTTCGAAGCGATGGATTATGCCTTTGCATATACAAACGTAAAAAGGGATGCGGTATTTCTCGTAAAGACAAAGGACGGATTGGTATCGCTTTCCTGTTCCAAAATAGAATATATCGAAAATTCTTCGAGAATGCTGGAAATATGTCTGGCAGGCGGGAAACTGGTGCAGAGTATTTTTATAAGGAAATCTTTTGATGAGGAGATAAAGGAACTGCTCCTGCAGGATAATTTCCTGCAGGTTCATAAATCATTTATAATTAATCTGAAATATGTGAAAAAGATGGCGCAGAGCAATATGGTGATGGAGAGTGATAAGATAATCCCTGTCAGCAAAAAAAGGATAGCCGATGTGAAGAGAAAATATCTCTTGTTTGTATCAGGGCAGTACAGGTAGGGTGCGGGAATGGATTATTTTAAAAATATATCATATATGGTGAGCCATATTTTTTTAATGTCTTTTTTTTATCTTTTTGCGGTTCGGGGTTTTTCGAAAGGGAAAACTGTTTTTATATGTATATGTTCTTTTCTTTCTTTATGTTTTTTGGACTGTTTTAAACTGAATATATATGCGGACAATAATCTGAGTTATTTTATAGTAACTATATTACAGATATTGCTTGTACAGTTTACCAATATCTTTATATCAAGGATAAGGGACAGCAGGGTATTATTCATGGGGCTGAGCGCTTCCAATTATGTGATAGCAGGAAGCATAACGACTTCTGTCGTTTACATACTGACCGGCAGCCGGGCAGCTTCCCTGGCAGCCGGCACATCGATCCATATTGTGATCCTTTTATTGCTGTATGCAAAAATAAAAGGGGTATGGAAAAAATGTTGTGAAAAAGAATATATTGGCAACTGGTGGGAATTATGCCTGATTCCTGTATTTTTTTACTGCGGATTTACTTTTCTGGCATTTTTCCCCTTTAAGCTGGAACAGAATCCGAATAATATTCTAGGCGTTATGGTTTTTATTATCACGATGTTTGTCTCCTATGTAGTGGTGCTCCGTTATGTGGAGAGCGAAGCGAACAGGAATGATATTTACTGGAAAAATATACTTTCCGAATATTATATCAAGGATCTGGAAAACCAGTACCGTTCTGTGGAGCAGTTTGAACAGAACCTTAAGATTCTGCGTCATGATATCAGGCATTATTCCGGGATGATAGACCATCTTTTAGATCAGAAGGAGTACGGGGAAGTAAGGAAAATCGTAAAATATATTAACGAAGTGGTGGATGAAAATAAAATTACAAAGTATTGCCATAACTTGATTGTTAATACGGTTATTTCCAATATGATGGAGAAAGCCCGTTCCCTGGATATAAGTGTCAGCCTGAATCTCCTGATTCCGAAAGAACTTCCTGTAAATGTCTATGAATTTGCCTCTGTTATTGCAAATTTATTTGAAAATGCTTTGATTTGCGCGGAGGATTTGGAGGAGCGGAAGAAGTATGTGGAAGCCAAAATCCATTGCACCGGGGATCATCTGATTCTTGAGTTTAAAAATGAATACGAGAAAGAAATTGTTTTAGATTCCGTGACAGGGCTGCCGAAAAGCAAAGGAGGGAAAACTCATGGTTTTGGGATGCAGAGTGTCCTGGCTTTTGCGGACAGGATAGGAGGGAACGTCGGATGCCATTGTGAGAACGGGATTTTCAGGATAATATTATTTGCGAAGTTTTAACCTTATTTTGTGAAGAACTGGATGTTCCCCTTTGAAAAAAAGAGAAGGAAATCAGTTATAATAAAACAGATGTAATTAATTGCATGTGGTATCTCTATGGTAATGGTAAAAGAAGGCATTGGTAACGGAATGTCTTCTTTTATCGTATAAGGGAATGCCGCGAAATTTAAAGGAGAAGCTGAAGGCTTGGAAAGGATTAAGGTTATAAAAATGAATTTGAAAGTGAAAATGTTATCCCTCTCTCTGATCCCGATGGTATTAATAGGGATAAGTATGTTTTTGGTTGCGGCAAACAGGATGCAGAGCGGAATTTATGACGAGGCTTATGTGGGTATGTATGCGACTACATTGGCGATCCGGGATATTTTCGAGATAGGCTATGAAGGGGAGTACCGGATGGATGACAACGGAGAATTGTGGAAGGGGGAGGAATTTAATATTTCACAGGCGGAGGATATCGTTGACCATATTAAAGGAAATACGGGGTTGGAAGTAACAATATTTTGGAACGATACAAGGGTGCTTACTTCTATTATAGATGATAAGGGGAACAGGCAGGTTGGGACAAAGGCTTCTGAGGAAGTAATACGCAGGGTTTTAAAAGAAGGAGAGCCCTATAAGGACAGGAATGTTGATATCTTAGGCACAGAGTATGTGGTATATTATGTTCCCATATATCAGGTTGGGACGGAGGAAGCGGTGGGGATGATTTTTCTCGGGACACCGCAGGAGACGGTTTACAGCATCATACATAGGGCAAAAATACAGTTGCTGGCAGTTGTTGCGATAGGTGTGGTTTTCACTGCCATAGTGGTATATTACCTGGTAAACAGTATTGTGTCTTTATTGTATAAGAATATGGATTTTCTGGGCCTTGTTTCACAGGGAAAATTGAATATCCGTGTAGACAGCAGTATTTTGCAAAGGAAAGATGAGATAGGGGGGATTGGCCGGAGTATCGACAACCTTAAGGATAAGCTAGGCAGTATTGTAGAAGGGATTAAGGCAGAAAGTGACCGTTTCCATGAGGAATCGGAAAATCTGAAGGATATTTCGGAGGAAGTTTATCATATTATAAAAGAAGTGGACTGTTCCGCACAGGAAATGGCGAAAAGCTGTATGAACCAGGCGGAAGGGGCCTCCCATGCAAGCAGGAATGTGACAGAGATGGGGGAAATGATAAAAGATAACAGCTATGAAGTAATGAAGATCAATGATATTGCAGTGGGGATGAAGGAAGTTTCGCAAGAGGCCATGGGGCAGTTCATGGAATTAAATGAGGTAATGGGAAATGTAAAAGAATCTATCCATATACTCATGGAACAGGCAGGGCTGACGGAGACTTCAGTGAATAAAATAAGCGCCGCTACGGAATTGATAACCGTGATTGCATCCAAAACAAAGCTGCTTTCCCTGAATGCAAGTATAGAGGCGGCAAGGGTTGGGGAAGCCGGGAGAGGGTTTGCGGTGGTAGCCTCCGAGATCCAGGATCTTTCCGAACAGTCCAACACGGCAGCCGGGAAGATAAAAGAGATTGTGGCTGATTTGAACACGAATACTTCACATACCTTGGACAGGGTGGAGGATATGAAAAATGTAATCGATATGCAGGAGGGGAATATAAAGAGGACAAACGATAGTTTCCGGAGCGTGCGTAAAGGGATCGATGAGACGGTAAACGGAATGGAAGATATTATGAGGAAGGTGGAAAAACTGGAGGAAATAAGGATGAATACGGTAGCTATTGTCCAGAATGCCGCGGCTGTGTCAGAAGAAAATTCCGCCAGTGTGGAAGAGATTATGGCCTCCATAGGGACTGTTTACCAGAATATCGAGGGAGTATCCAAAGATGCCAAAGTGTTGAATGAACTTTCACAGGAAATGAGGGCAAAGGTCAATGTATTTGTACTCTGATTTCCTGCGAAAATAGGTATAAATCTGATAATAAAGGGAAAAATAATAAAAATTTAATGGCTTTAGTAAAAAAAGGTGTATTTTTTCCGTTTTCCGTGATAAAATGGTGGAACAGGAGTAAAGTTTTTCTTTACGTTTATTTTAAGTTAAGGATAATTTTATGAAAGGAGAGGAAGGGAAATGGAATCGGTCAAAGTTATGTTTCATTCAATGGAAGAAGCTCAAAAGTTTGTATTGTCGGTTGAAAATTATCCGTTCAACGTTGATTTATTATGCGGAAGGCGGGTTATTAACGGAAAGTCGATGCTGGGGATATTGGGTTTCGGACTTCATCAAATGTTGGAGCTGCGTGTCCATACGGACGACTGTGCGGCACTGGATGGATTTCATGACAAGATTAAAGGTTTCATTTGTGGGGATGTGATGGAAGTTGCTATTTAGGATCCGGTGACGAAAATAATCAATGATAAGGGTATTATGCTGCCGGGCATTCCGGCAGCTTTTTATATACATGGGTGCGTAACACAAAGGTGTTCTTTCCCATTCGGTTATAACAGGGAAATTGTAACTTAAAAAATTATAGGGAGGAAAAAAATGCAAATTTATGACATGAAGGTAAACCATCTGACCAATCCGCTTGGATTTAGGATGCCGCGTACTGTTTTTACATGGAAGGTAAAAGATGCGGAGGGAAAGAAACAGGAAGCAGCCAGGCTGCAGATTGCGGCAGATGAAGAAATGGGAGATATCCTTTTTGATTCCGGTTTTGATGCTGGTGCGGACAGTCTGGGCTGGAAGGCAGATTTGAATTTGGAACCCCGTACACGTTATTACTGGACAGTGACAGTACGCACGGAGCTGGGAGAAGAGGCTTCGGGCGAAGTTCAGTGGTTCGAGACGGCTAAGCTGCAGGAAGAGTGGGAAGGTAAATGGATAACCTGCGACAGCAGTGAAAAACGCCATCCTTATTTTGAGAAAGATATAACGGTAACGAAACCGGTAAAAAACGCCAGGCTGTATATCAGCGGGCTTGGGCTGTATGAAGCTTATTATAAGACCGGGGAAGGGAGCGGTAAAGAGGAACGTATCGGTGAAGAATATCTGACGCCTTACAGCAATGATTACAATGAATGGGTGCAGTACCAGACTTATGACGTGACGGAGCTTTTGCAGTCGTCGGGAAAACTGTCGGTGCTTCTCGGCAATGGCTGGTATAAGGCCAGGTTCGGTTTCTCGGCATTTGAAGATACCGGTTTTTACGGGAATGAGTGGAAGCTGATTGCGGAGCTTCGCATTGCCTATGAAGATGGGACAAAAGAGGTTGTCGGGACGGATGAAAGCTGGTCTGTGGTGCGGAGTAAAATTACATTTTCCAATTTATATGACGGGGAGATGCGGGATGACACCCTGCCTGATTTGGAAGCCTGCAGGGCAGAAATCTGTGATCCGCCTAAGGGTGTGCTGACGGAGAGGATGAGCCTGCCGGTTACGGTCCATGAAATTTTTGATCCGGAGGAACTGATCCATACGCCTGCCGGTGAGCAGGTTTTTGATATGGGCCAGGAATTTACCGGTATTTTTACCCTCAGGGTACAGGAGCCTGCCGGGACAAAAATACATATCCAGACAGGGGAAATACTGCAGGGCGGCAATTTCTACAATGAGAATCTGCGCACGGCAAAGTCGGAATATATCTATATTTCAGACGGCAGTGAGAAGGTGATTGTCCCTCACTTTACTTTTTATGGATACCGGTACGTAAAGATACAGGGGATAGCGGAGCTGAAAAAGGAGGATTTCAAGGGCCTGGCGCTGTACAGTGATTTTGAAGAAACCGGATATATGAAGACCGGCAATGGTCTGGTCAACCGTTTTATCGAAAATGTACGCTGGGGGCTTAAGGATAATTTCGTGGATGTACCTACAGACTGTCCGCAGAGGGATGAGCGTATGGGCTGGACAGGGGATGCGCAGGTATTCTCTCCGACGGCAATGTATCTGACGGATTCCTACGCGTTCTATGCAAAATACCTGTATGATATGGCCAAGGAGCAGAGTGTGCTTGGCGGGGCAGTACCTCATGTGGTACCTTCCTGCGGTGTGGAAGATTCGGCCAGCGTATGGGGCGACGCTTCCTGTATCATTCCGTGGAATATGTACCTTTTCTACGGGGACAGGAGTATTTTGGAAGATCAGTTTGAAAGTATGAGGAGCTGGGTAGACTATATCGGCAGAGTGGATGGGGATAATCACGGATGGCGGGAGGTTTTCCATTTTGGGGACTGGCTGGCTCTTGATCACCCGGAAGCAGGGGAGGAGCAGCCTTTAGGCGGTACGGACGAAGGGTTTATCGCAAACCTTTACTATGCAGTGAGTGCGGGCCTGGTGGCGAAAGCAGCCCATGTGCTTGGATACAAAGAGGAGGAAGAACGGTACGAAAGACTGTCGGAAAGGGAATTCGGGAATGTAAAGACAGAGTATTACAGCACTACCGGACGGTGCTGTATCAAGACCCAGACGGCGCTGCTCCTGACTCTGAAATATCATTTGTCGGAAAATGAAGAACTGGTAAAAAAACAGCTTCTGCAGTTGTTCCGGTACAGCCACGGCAAGCTGCGGACCGGATTTGTGGGAACGCCGCTTATGAATA
The DNA here is from genome assembly GCA_947385425.1 of uncultured Lachnospiraceae bacterium. Taxonomy (GTDB): domain Bacteria; phylum Bacillota; class Clostridia; order Lachnospirales; family Lachnospiraceae; genus Kineothrix. The sequence continues at coordinate 31,364 of CANDKY010000008.1, forward strand.
ATATCCTTTCGGACAATGGCATGGATTCCCTGTCCTATAGTCTGCTGTTAAATGAAGAATATCCGGGATGGCTCTATGAGGTAAAGCTGGGTGCGACTACGGTCTGGGAACGCTGGAACAGCCTGCTTGCGGACGGGACCATATCCGGGACAAGTATGAACAGTATGAACCATTATTCTTATGGATCCGTACTGGAGTGGATGTTCCGGCATGCGGCGGGGATTGACAGTATAGATGATGCGCCCGGGTTCCGTCAGGCAAGGATTGCGCCTGTGCTTAACCGCAGGCTTGGCAGTATGGAGGCGTCCTATAATTCCGCTTCCGGCGTATATGCCTGCAGGTGGGAATTAAAGGACAGGGAGCATGTGACGCTGTCTGTGGAAGTGCCTTTTAACTGCAGCGCCCTTTTATGCCTGCCTTTGGCGCCGCAGGAGATATATGGCGATAAGGCTAACCCGGTTTTTGCAGATGTAAGGGAAGGCGTATGTTATCTGCAGGCCGGCAGTTACGCAGTATCTTACCGGCTGTCGGAACCCTTAAGTAAAACTTACGATCTTGACACGCCTATGTGGAAGCTGAAAGCGGAGCCGGAGGTAGTCAGTGCTCTGGAAGGGCTGATTGGCCTTGCGGAAATAGGGGAAGAATATATGGGCCGTTCCATACGGGAATATCAGGATATGTTTAAAGGTTCCATCAGTAAAGAGAAGATGGGACGGATTGAGGAGGTTTTGGCGGAATGTGAGTAAAGCAGTGAAGGGTTTATTGCATGAAAGCAACCGGAAGGATATCTTATAAACGGGTGATACGGGGAAAAGGAAATGTTTGTTGTGTGCAGGAAGGGGAAAGTCTATGGCAGGGAAACTCGGCATCGGCCATCAGGATTTTGAAGTAATTCAGGAACAGCGGATAAAACGGAGGGACGCAGAATGAAAGCAATGAGCAATGAAGAAAAATACAAAATGATGACGGAGACTCCGGTCAGCCGCCTGATTCCCAGGCTGGCAGTGCCGACTATTATCAGTATGCTGATTACCTCTGTTTATAATATGGCGGATACCTTTTTTGTAAGCCAGTTAAGTACAAGCGCCTCCGGCGCGGTGGGCGTGAATTTTTCCCTGATGGCCATGATCCAGGCCATTGGTTTCACTCTTGGCATGGGAAGCGGGAATTATATATCGAGGATGCTTGGGGCAAAGGAACAGGAAAAGGCGCAGCGGGCATGTTCTACGGCGGTATATACGGCTTTTGTTTTCGGCCTTGCCCTTGCTGTCCTGGGGATTTTGAATATCGACAGGCTGGTACATATTCTTGGAGCTACGGAAACGATAGTCCCTTATGCGAAAGATTACGGAAAATATATATTGATCGCGGCGCCCTATATGACGGTATCTTTTGTGTTTAACAATCATCTCCGTTCGCAGGGGAATGCGGCGCTTTCCATGATTGGAATTACTACAGGCGGTGTATTGAATGTGATCCTGGATCCTGTCCTGATTTTTGGTTTCGGCATGGGGATTTCCGGGGCGGCGATTGCAACGATTTTCAGCCAGTTTGTAAGTTTCATAATTTTATTGGTTTTGGTGATCCGTTCAAAAAACGTGCTGAAGCCGCTGCCGAAATACTATACCTTCAAGGTATGGGTTTATGGGGAAATATTGTCTGCAGGCCTGCCGACTCTCGGACGGCAGGGACTGGCAAGCGTAGCATCAGTCCTTTTAAATGTAGCCGCATCCGGTTTCGGGGATGCGGCAGTGGCGGCTATGTCTATTGTGACGAGAATAATGATGTTTATAAATTCGGCGTTAATTGGATTTGGCCAGGGATTCCAGCCTGTATGCGGATTTAATTTTGGGGCGAAACGTTATGACCGGGTGTTGGAGTCTTACTTTTTCTGCCGCCGGGTGGCGCTCGTCTTTCTGTTGGTGATGGGAGTTATTATGTTTGCCGTTTCCACGCCGATTATGAGGCTGTTCCGGAGGGAGGATGCGGAGGTGGTCCGTATCGGTGCGCTGGCATTGAAGATGCAATGCTGTATGCTTCCTTTTCAGTCATATGTAATTATAGGGAATATGCTGACACAGTCTATTGGATACAGCTTCCGGGCGACACTCACGGCAATCAGCAAACAGGGGCTGTTTTTTATCCCGGCAATCCTGATCCTGCCTTATATTTTCGGTGTAACGGGCCTTCAGTTGGCACAGCCCGTTGCGGACGGCCTTACTTTTATACTCACACAGGTTATCGTTGTTATGGTAGTAAAGGAACTGCGGGAGATGGCCGGATCTCTTAAGAGTTAAACTGTGCATATTTTTTCGGCGATATACCAACTGCTTTTGTAAAGGATTTCAGGAAATTGCTGTAGTCGTTGAAGCCGCATTTTTCACATGCGTCCGTTACGGAATAACCTTCTGTCAAAAGGGATTTCGCAATGGTAATCCGGCGTGCGGTTATATATTTATTGATAGTCGTGCCGGTAGTGGATTTAAAGATCCTGCACAGGTAAGAACTGCTCAGATAAAAATGGGAGGATAAATTTTCCAGTGAGAGTTCTTCTGAAATATTCTGGTTGATATAAGTCAGGATATCGTCAACCTGTGCATGGTTAGCGGCCGGATTTATTGTCTGTGCGCTGTGGCAGTTCTCGTAAAAGATTTTGTTCACGAAAACCATAAGCTCCGTCAGGGCGCATTGCCCGGTCAGATCTTCGCCGAAACCATTGGCATCCGTTATTTTATGTATCAGATATATAAAGCGTTTGCTCATTTCCGTATCGAAATGAAGTTTATGCGTGATTCCATCGTCCCGGTATGTAAAACAGCGGCTCAGATCCGTATTTGCGGAGGAGAGGGACTGCAGATAATCAGGGTAAATGGAAAGGACAATTCTTTCATGGATACCCGTATCTACCTGTGAAAGATAATGGCTTTCAAACTGGTTGATAAAAAAAATATCTCCGGGGACGATGTCATAAAAGCGGTTGTCAATCAGGAATTGTTTTCCTCCCGAAATGGAATAATAGATTTCATAGCAGTCATGTATATGCATATCCATGGGTTTATCATCTTTATATAAATGGGCGACGGCAAAATATTTGTTGTCAATACAATATTTCATCGCCGCCTTACATGAAGTAAATTCTTTCATTTTTTTCGTATCCCTTTTCACAGACAGGTATGGTTTATAAGGCATTTTATAGGTTTATTATATAATGGTTGTTCAAAATGTGCAATATTTGTGAAAAAATAAAACAGGAATTGGTATAATTGATATGGTATGATATTTACAGTAAATGAAAAAGCAGTCTGCCGTAATTTATCAAATGGAGCATCAGAGGGTGAAAGGGAATGAAAAATACCCGTGTGGGACAGGAGGGAAAAATGAGCGATTTAATGAAGAAATTTTCACTGGAAGGGAAAACAGCGTGGATAACAGGAGCATCTTATGGTATTGGGTTTGCCATTGCAAGCGCCTATGCAGAAGCAGGTGCGACAATAGTATTTAATGACATTAAGCAGGAATTAGTAGATAAAGGCCTGGCCGCTTATGAAGAAAAAGGCATCCGGGCATACGGATATGTATGTGACGTAACCGATGAGGAACAGGTGCAGGCTACGGTTGCACAGATTGAGAAGGAAGTGGGTGTTGTCGATATACTTGTAAATAATGCAGGGATTATCAAACGGATCCCAATGTGTGAAATGACGGCAGCGGAGTTCCGACAGGTTATTGATATTGACCTCAACGGGCCTTTTATTGTTTCGAAAGCGGTGATTCCGGGCATGATAAAAAAGGGACATGGCAAAATTATAAACATCTGCTCCATGATGAGCGAATTAGGGCGTGAAACGGTATCCGCCTATGCGGCCGCCAAGGGAGGCTTAAAGATGCTGACCAGGAATATAGCGTCCGAATACGGTGAATTTAATATCCAGTGCAACGGTATCGGGCCTGGTTATATCGCGACACCGCAGACAGCTCCGCTCAGGGAGACTCAGCCGGACGGAGCGAAACATCCTTTCGATCAATTTATTATCGCAAAAACACCGGCAGCACGCTGGGGGGAGACGGAGGACCTGCAGGGGCCGGCGGTATTCCTCGCTTCCGACGCTTCGGATTTCGTAAACGGGCATATTTTATATGTGGACGGCGGTATCCTGGCTTATATAGGAAAACAGCCGCAGTAAGCAGACGTATACGGTTTTGGTATGGTGTAATCGGAAAAGGGCCAAAAAGTCCCCCTGCCCATATTATCACTGGTGACACTGCATATATGCGGCATAGGGATTTCCTTTGAGAGAGGAATGTTGTTACAGGAGGAATGTTGCTACAGTAACGCAGACATGATCTGCGATATGCGGAGGTATGAAAATGAAAATTGCATTAATAAATGAAAACAGCCAGGCGACGAAAAATGAGATGGTATATGAAACCTTGAAGAAAGTAGTGGAACCCATGGGGCATGAAGTATTTAATTACGGAATGTACAGTGCGGAGGATGGGCATCCGCTTACTTATGTGCAAAACGGTATTCTTGCGGCGGTACTCCTTAATTCCGGCGCTGCGGACTATGTAGTCACGGGGTGCGGCACAGGCGAGGGCGCCATGCTTGCATGCAATGCATTCCCCGGGGTACTTTGCGGACATATCGTGGATCCTTCCGATGCATATATGTTTGCGCAGATAAATGACGGCAATGCGATCGCTCTTCCGTTTGCGAAAGGCTTCGGGTGGGGTGCGGAATTAAACCTGACTTATATCTTTGAAAAATTATTTGAGGGTGAAAGCGGGCAGGGATATCCGAAAGAGAGGGCGGTACCGGAACAGAGAAATAAGAAAATCCTTGATGAAGTGAAGAAAATAACCCATCAGGACATGGAAACCATATTGAAAAACCTTGACAGGGAGTTAGTAAAGGGTGCTTTGGCAGGGGATAAATTCAGGGAATATTTCTTTGCAAATTGTAAATGTGAGAAAATGGCGGCGTGCGTAAAAGAAATTCTTGGTTAAATTTGTCCTTTATACTAAACATATTCCGGAAATTGTTGTATAATATTTGTTGAAACTATTGTCCCCAATATGATCAGAAAGGAAAAATTATGAATCCTGTAGTAGAAGAAATCAGTAAAATCGGCATAGTACCGGTAATTGCCCTGGATGATGCAAAAGATGCGAAACCATTGGCGGAAGCGTTATGCAAAGGGGGGCTTCCCTGTGCGGAGGTAACTTTCAGGACGGATGCTGCGGAAGAGTCCATCCGTATTATGGCGGAAGAATTTCCCGAGATGCTGGTGGGCGCGGGAACAGTTCTGACTACTGAGCAGGTTGACCGTGCCGTGGGCGCAGGGGCAAAATTTGTCGTAAGCCCCGGTTTAAACCCTAAAGTCGTATCTTACTGTGTGGAAAAGAACATCCCGATACTTCCCGGAACGTCCAATCCAAGCGATGTGGAAGCGGCGATTGAACTGGGGTTGGAAGTGGTGAAATTCTTCCCTGCGGAACAGGCAGGCGGAATCAATATGATTAAGGCGATGAGCGCGCCTTATACAAAAATGAAATTCATGCCTACCGGCGGCGTGAATGCAAACAACCTGAAAGATTACCTTGACTTCAATAAGATTGTAGCATGCGGCGGAAGCTGGATGGTGAAAAAGGATCTTGTGGCAGCAGGCAAGTTTGATGAAATCGAGGCGCTGACAAGGGAAGCGGTAAACAAGATGCTGGGCTTTGAATTAAGGCACGTCGGTATCAATGAAACGGATGAAGAGTCTGCAGAAAAGACGGCAAGCGCTTTCGAGGCTATATTCGGAATGACAAAGAAAGCAGGGAACAGTTCCATTTTCGCCGGTACGGCAGTAGAGGTAATGAAGAAACCTTATCTCGGAGCAAAGGGGCATATTGCAATCGGGACAAACTATATCGAAAGGGCTGTGTACCATTTGGAGAGGCAGGGCGTAGTGTTTGATGAGAGCACGGCTTCGAAGGATGAAAAGGGACGCATGAAGGCTATTTATATGAAGGATGAAATCGGCGGGTTTGCGGTCCATCTTTTGCAGAAATAAAAAGCGGGGTAATGTAATTGCGGGGGAACTGCCGGCAGGGCTGGCGGTTCCTTTTTGTGCAGCCCCATGCAGAGATTATTGAATAGTATTTTTGGGAAAATGAGATAACGTCCGAAGAGTTCTTCTGTATGTTGCAACGGAATTACATATGCTTAGGAAGTGTATGTAAATAACCTATGCCGTTTGCTGGTCTTTTTCTCCGATAGCAAGTTACTACGTAACTGCCCAAAATCAGTTACATAGCCCTAAGGAATCCACCATTCTGATACCCCCTTAGGGCAAAGCCCGCTATGCGCCCGATTTTGGGTAATTACGTAGTAATTTTGCACACTCAGAGAAAAATCCAGCGCAACTGTCACAGGTTATTTACATACAGTTCCTTAGTCGTCGGGGTTCTGCAAAAGATGGATATTATCCTTTGCGTCATGGATATCTTCCAATGTATCACGGATATCATACAACGTAAACAGGTATTTGATATATTGGATTACCGTTTCCGTCCGCGGCGTATTCGCAATCACGCCCAGATACACCGTATCCCCAAAACCGGCCGACCGGATCAGTTTTGTTTCGGATAAGTCCAGCCCGTAGCAATGTTCTTTCGTTACTGCCTGATAGGGCAGGGACGGGTCAAGGGCAAGGTCATCCGCATTGTCTTCCAGAATGACGATATTGCTGGCAAGGGCAGGTTTCAGGGTTTCGTATAAATCCGGGTCATTTGCGGCGAGGAAGCCGTCAAGGTCATACAGATATCCGTTTTGGGAAAAGGCGTCGAAGGCTTCCTTATTCATGAGGACTATGTCCATCAGCTTCCCTTCAATAGCGGCCAGGATTTTCATACGCGAAGCATAGGTATATTCGTGGTAAGCATTCAGTTCGTCGTCCGTCAGATAAAGTCCGGTATACAGCTCCAGTTCACAGGAGGAAGGATCCGCTTCCAGATAATCAAGAAAATCGTTTTCTAACGTTTCCGTCAGGGTTTCCCCGGTGGTCACGTTTACCAAAGCAGTGTAGAGAAGGATGTCCTTATGGGTGAGTCTGCCATAAATGTGATAGCCGGTAAAGTACAGGAAGATGCAGAGGATGGCAAGGGGAAATTTATAGTAGCACAGGATATGCTGCATTTTTTTTCGTCCGTGCAGTGTATTCAGATTGTCATCTTTCAGCAATACAGACAGATGTTTCATAGTTTTTTTGTAAACCTCCTCCCAGATGGATTTTTATTTCTGTTATTCCGCTTCCTGATCTGCAGTCTGTCCGTTTTCAGGCGCTTCCGCTTTTTCGGCACAAAGTTGCAGGATATTGGCCAGAAAATAGGAACACAGCAGGGCACAGAGCCCTTCTCCAAAGATGATTGCCGGTGTAAAAATATTGATGACAATAAATGCCATGGCAAAATAGATAACAGCCATAAGCGCGGTGCACAGGAGAAAACGCATGCCCAGCATGATGGAATTTAAAAACATGGCTTTGATTGTATTTTCAAACCTTGCAAGGAGCGGGAATATGTACATCAGGATAATGGCATAAGCAGCCAGGATAACGAAGAAGATTGCCGTGCCCAGCGTCCAGATGGCACTTTCGGAGTGCATATGGTAAAAAATGTAACCATCCAAAGCAAGGATGATACCCAATGCCAGAAGAATGAGCCAGATTACGGTGGCTTTTTTGAAATTCTGGCGGAAGGCACGGAAAAAGGATTTAGTGATATTGCCTTCTTCGTCCTTTGCCAGTTTCAAAGTTACATAAAAGAGTGCCGTTGTGGATGCTCCTGCTGTCACAATGGGCAGGCAGCAGAAGAACCATAAGACATTCAGGTAAGCGCTGTAGGCTATTTTGGTAAAAACAAGCATCAGTTTTCCTTCCGGATTCAGCAGACTGTTCATAATTTTCCTCCTAGTTGGTTTATGATATGCCGTCATGTATGGCAACGTTTGTTTAATATAAAGACAGTTCACGGAACGCGCTGTCTGTTGTTTAGTCGCTGGTGGATTCCCTGTAGATCAGGCTTGTTTCCGTATGCATAGTCCGGAAATTCAGGGATGGCTGCCTGATTCTGGACATCAATAGATGTACTGCGGAGAATCCCATAATCTGGCTGTGGATATGGATAGTGGTAAGAGTGGGCGTTACAATCTTGGATTCCGGGGAATCGTCAAACCCGCAGAGCCATATATCGCCCGGAACGGATACACCCATATCCTTCAGGATCTTTAGTGTATCCAATGCCACGAAGTCATTGGCACACAGGAAGGCTTCCGGCATGTCATCTTTTTTAAGGCAGTCTGCCAGATATTCCAGGTAATTATGACTATCGGGGTTTTTTATATCCTGTCTGTTACCGATGATGCAGTCCTTCTCAAGACAGGGAATGCCTAAAAGGTGCATGGCGTTCCGGTAGGCCATATATCGTTCAAAAAAGGAATGGCAGTGCATGCATTCCCCTATGAAGCCGATCCGCTTCTTTCCCCGCCTGTTCAATTCGCGGATAAGGGAAAAGATGTTATTCTGGTTTTCCATATAAATGCAGTCTGCTTTAAAGTAAATTCCCGGAACGATTACAGGGGAATCTACAAATAGGACAGGAATCCCAAGTTCGCAGAGCATGGCAGCATAATCCCGGTGGAACATTTCCAGACAGAGGAAACCGGCAGTCTTTTCTTTATTATAAGAAAGGGGAAGCTGTAATCCTTCTATTTCCTCCCCGCAGACCCTGTGCATGCTCAGACTGTAGCCCAGAAGAGAAATCTCCCGTTGGAATTTATCAAGCATGGTAGAGGCAAAATGGGAGTTACCGATAAAGCTGGTGCTGATCAATGCGATTTCATTTTTTTCTATGGCGGGTTCCGGCCTGCCTCCTTTCAGATTGGAGAAGGTTAGGTAGGAAAATTGTTTATATCCCATGTCTGCGGCTTTCTGTAGAATCCTTTCCCTTGTGGCATCGGCCAGAAGTCCTGTGTTGTTGATAGCTTTTGAAACGGTATTTCTGGATACGCCCAGCTCATCTGCGATATCCTGTATTGTCACTCGTTCTGCCATAGCGTTTATAACCCTCCTTTGCTTTCTTTTTAATATAATAAGCTGACACGCGAAGAAAATCAGTGTATGTTTCCTTTGCTTTTAGTATAATGCACAAGTTGAAATGTGTCAAATGTAAAATTAAATAATTCATTTATAATGAGAAATTATAATTACTATGTCTTTTAATATGAAATATAGTATAAAATTACTAAAAAAATGAACATTTATAAAAAAGAAATAAAAAAATATGTTTCAAATGTAAAATAAAAGTATTGACCGAAAAATAAATGTGTGATATTGTATAGTTACAAAAATAAAAAATGTTTTACAAATGCACAATATGCGCGTGACGGGAAGGGAGGAAAAAGCAAGAGTGCAGAAAGGTAAAACAGAGAGCAGAAAATAAAAATAGAAAGGAGAAAATCTATGAAAACAAATGTGAAGTCCGTGTCTCCACCAGGGAACGGCACAGGGAAAAAGGGATTAGCCGGTACGCTCCTCTACATGCGGCAGCATTGGCAGCTATATATTATCTTTATGCTGCCTGCCGTTGCCCTTACAATTATATTCAGGTATATACCCATGGGAGGCATTTTGATTGCCTTTGAGAATTACAATCCGATCCAGGGCTTGTTGAACAGCCCATGGGTGGGCCTGGATCACTTCAAACGCTTCTTGTCATCGCCGGACTTTTTAAGCTATCTGGTCAATACATTGAAGCTGAGCGTCTATGGGATGCTGTGGGGATTCCCGATTCCGATTATCCTGGCTTTTTTGCTGAACAGGGTGGAAAGCATCAGGCTGAAACAGAAGATACAGTTGGTGCTCTATATGCCGAACTTTATTTCCGTTATTGTACTCTGTGGTATTGTGAAGATTCTTTTGTCGGTCACAGGTCCTGTCAATATGATGCTGGGCACATCCACTGATTTCATGACTATGCCGGAGGCATTTCGGACGATCTACATTGCCAGCGGTATCTGGCAGGGGGCAGGATGGGGATCCATCATGTATACGGCAGCCTTGTCAAATGCCAGTGCGGAATTAAAAGAGGCGGCAATCATTGACGGGGCAAATATCTTCCAGCAGATTAAGGCGGTGGAATGGCCGGCAATCAAGGATGTGGTTATTATCCAGTTTATTATGCAGGCGGGCAATATTATGAGCGTAGGTTTTGAAAAGGCTTACGCATTGCAGACAGATCTGAATATGCGCTCTTCGGAAATTATTGCCACTTATGTATATAAGAAAGGTCTTTTGGACGGCGATTACGGCTTTTCTACTGCGGTGGGCCTGTTTAACACGGTTATTAACGTTATCCTTCTGGTAACGGTAAATAAGATTGTGTCAAGGATGAACGAAGGCAGAGGTCTGTAAAGGAGGGGCAGGATGACAAAGAAAAAATTCAGAAGATATTCCTTACAGGATAAGACGCTGTTATTGACAGGCTACATATTATTGGGATTGTTCGTGGTAGCAATCATTATCCCCATGATCTATATCGTGGTAGGTTCGTTCATGGATCCTATTACCCTGCAGAATAAGGGCATAACATTTGATTTCAGCAAATGGACGATTACTGCTTACCAGCGTGTGTTCTCTAATGCGCAGATATGGGTCGGGTTTAAAAATGCAGTGGTCTATTCTGTTGTATTTACAGTGATTTCCGTATTTATTACCCTTCTGGCGGCATATCCCATGTCAAGGCCTGATTTTAAAGGAAGGGGTTTCATCAACGTGATTTTTGTGATTACCATGTTTTTCGGGGGCGGCCTGATACCTACCTATTTGCTGATCAACAATCTGGGAATAAAGAATACCATATGGGCAATTGTGATTCCCGGTGCTTTCAGCGTATGGAACATGATTATTGCAAGAACGTATTATCAGGGGATTCCTTCAGAACTGCGAGAAGCGGCTGATGTGGACGGGGCAAACGAGATGCGGTTTTTCTTTATGATACTGCTCCCGGTATGTACCCCTGTGATTGCGGTGCTGGCTTTGTGGCAGTTTGTAGGTATGTGGAACAGTTATTTTGACGCCTTGATTTATCTGGACGATACAGCGAAACAGCCTTTGCAGGTAGTGCTTCGTGCCATATTGATTCAGAATAAGCCGGAATCCGGCATGATTTCAGATATGCAGAGTACCGCAGAGAGGGCACAACTGGCCGAACTTTTGAAATATGCAACGATCATTGTGTCCAGCCTTCCCCTTCTGGTGATGTACCCTTTCTTCCAGAAATATTTTGACAGCGGAATTATGGTAGGTTCCGTAAAAGGATAAGGTTCAAATGTCTGCGGAAGCAGACGGACGGGTGTGATTATGAATAAAATTATGCCGCCGGGAGAGACGGCGGAATGGAGGTTATGGATGAAAAAGAATTATTGGAGACGGATTATTGCAGCCGGGCTGGCGGCAGGCATGATGATTTCCCTGACAGCGTGCGGCAAGGCAAAGATAGAATTGAACGATGGAACTTTCAGGCCCATGGAAGCTTCGGAACTGCAGTTTCCCCAGGCTGACGGTACAACGCTGACCGGTTTGATCAGCTATCCGGCAAATACGGAGCCGGATCCAAACAACCGTACGATTTTCAAAAGGCTCGAAGAAGCTACTAATGTACATATTGAGTGGAATGCCATCCCCGGCAACCAATGGGGTGAAAAAATCCAGACGATTATGGCAGACCCTAATTCTTTGACAGACTTTATTTTTACAGCCGGATTCGGGGAAAATGACCTGTTAAGGTTTGCTGATCAGAAAGTCATCATTCCGTTGGAAGAATACATCGATAATTATATGCCGAATCTGAAAGCGGTTTTTGATAAGTATCCTGAATACAGGAAGATGAGTACGGCAGCAGACGGGCATATCTATTCCCTTCCGTGGATTGAGCAGCTAGGGGCAAATAAGACGGCGATCCAGACGGTTGGAAACATGAGCTTTATTAATAAGAAATGGCTGGATGATTTGGGGCTTGAAATGCCGGAAACCGTGGAAGAATTTGAGCAGGTCCTGATTGCTTTCCGCGACAATTCGGCGAAGCTTCAGACGGACTTTGGAATCGAAGGGGATATCATTCCCATGTCCTGTATCGTAAATGACGGTGATCAGGATCCAAGTATCCTTATTAACAGCTTTGGCGAAGGATATGGAGATCCGGACAGGGGAAGGCATATCGCGGTAACAGATGACAAACAAGTGATTTTTACCGCTACGCAGGAAGGCTTTAAGGAAGGGATGAAATGGCTGCACTCGTTGGCAGAGCAGGGACTGATAGACCCGGAATGCTATACCCATGAATGGTCCCAGTATGTGGCAAAGGGCAAGGCACACCGTTATGGCGTATTCTTTAGCTGGGATCCGGCTAATATTGACAATCTGGAAGACTACGTCCCCCTGCCTCCGCTGGCGGTGGACGGACAGAGAATTCTCACGCCGCAGAATGGTTCCTTTACAAGCGGTTATGACCGTGGACGCTGTGTTGTTACCGCAGTGGCACAACAGCCTGCATTAGTATGTACATGGCTTGACCAGATGTATGCTCCGCTCCAGTCTCCGCAGAATAACTGGGGGACTTACGGCGAGGATGATGAATTTGATATTTTTGAACTTGGCAAAAATGCAGAAGGTGAGGATATGCTGCAGCATGCACCTTTAGGGAATGCATCACCGGTAGAAGTAAGGGAAGCGGAAGCAGTCGGCGGACCGTTAGCTGTCCTGGATGAGTATTATGGCATCTATGTGACCTGTCCGGACGATGCGCAGTACCGTCTTGACTGGATTGAAGAGTTTTACACACCATACATGACAAGAAATTATGTATATCCGAATGTTTTTATGAGCCAGGAGGATGTAAAGGAACTGTCCAATCTGCAGGCGGACATTGAGAAGACCGTCAGGGCGAAAAAGTCCGAGTGGATCAGGGACGGAGGTATTGACGAACAGTGGGATGAGTATGTTAAGTCTTTAAATGAATATGGATTGCAGGAGTATCTTGCACTGTTCCAGAAATATCTTGATGCATATTTTACCGAATAATATATAGATAGCAGGTGATGGTTATGACAAGTCAGACATTGAGGGAAGCCCGCAAATATGAGGAAGCTTCCGAAAAGATGATATCTACAGAAGAGAGGCCGGCATTCCATTTATCCACACGTACGGGCTGGATGAATGATCCCAATGGATTTTCATGGTATAACGGGAAGTATCATTTGTTTTACCAGTATAATCCCTATGATTCTTACTGGGGCCCCATGCATTGGGGCCATGCAGTGAGTGAAGATTTGCTGCATTGGGAATATCTTCCGGCATCCCTGGCTCCTGATGAAGCTTATGACAGGGACGGGTGTTTTTCAGGGAATGCGGTGACGCTTCCCGATGGACGGCAGCTTTTGATGTATACAGGCGTAGTCAGGGAGCGTCTGGAAAGCGGCGGTTACAGCGAGGTACAGACACAGTGCCTTGCAACAGGGGATGGGGTGGACTATGATAAGTATGAAAATAATCCTGTCCTTAATGAAAAGGATATACCAAAAGGGAGCAGCAGGTATGATTTCAGGGATCCGAAGATATGGCAGGAAGGGGACGGAACCTACCGTTGTATCGCCGGGAACAGGGATGCGGAAGGCAGCGGTCAGATATTGATGTTTTCCAGTCCGGATGGTTTTCAGTGGAAGTATGAAAAAGTACTCGCAGCAAATAAAGGACGTTTTGGAATGATGTGGGAATGCCCGGATTTCTTTCCGCTGGATGGAAAATGGGTTCTGCTGGTCAGCCCGCAGGATATGCTTCCTTCTGGTTTTGAGTATCATAATGGAAATGGTACACTCTGCCTGATTGGGGATTATGACAAAGGGACGGGAGAATTTAAGGAAGAAACGGATCAGGCGGTCGATTATGGGATAGATTTTTATGCCTCCCAGACGGTGCTTACGCCGGATGGGCGCAGGGTCATGATTGGCTGGATGCAGAATTGGGATACCTGTAATCACCGGAGAAGGCATGACGAGGCATGGTTTGGGCAGATGAGTATCCCACGCGAATTGTCCATAAAGAACGGGAGGCTGTATCAGAGGCCAATCAGGGAATTGGAAGAAATGCGGCAGAATAAAGTAGCCTATGAGAATGTCACTGTTTCCGGGGTGATGAAACTGGATGGCATTAAAGGACGAAGGATTGACATGGAACTGACAGTCCGGCCAGAGGAAGGGTGTGACCTTTACCGGAAGTTTGCTGTCCGCTTTGCTCAGAACGATGTATACCATACTTCTTTAAGTTTCCGTCCGGGAGAGTCCGTGCTGAAAGTGGACAGGAAATTTTCCGGTTCCAGAAGAGCTATTATCCATCAGAGGCGGAGCAAGGTAAGCCATGACGGCGGAGTATTAAAGTTACGGATTGTACTGGATCGGTTCAGTGCAGAGATTTTTGTAAATGATGGGGAGCAGGCTTTAAGTGCTGTTTTGTACACGGATCAGGAAGCGGATGGAATTTCCTTTATTGCAGATGGAACAGTGAGCCTGGACGTAGTAAAATATGATTTGTTGTAAAGTTTTGAAAAAGGCGGGCTATATGCAGGTATAGCCCGCCTTTTCAATAAAAAAGAAGCGGAGGCAGATGCCTGGTTTCCTTTTTGTAAAATTGAGAAGAGGCAAAATTTTATCTGGATTGGGGAAAAGTAAAACTTTATTGACATCAAATAGTAAAAGTGATAAATTGTTTTAAAGAACAAACGTTTATTTACTTAAATGAAGAGGGTGGAACTATGGCTGCACGGGTTACATTACAGGATATAGCAGATGAACTTGGCATTTCTAGAAATACGGTTTCCAAAGCGATTAATAACACTGGTCTTTTAGCGGAGGGAACACGGGAGAAAGTTTTAAAAAAAGCCATAGAAATGGGATACAAACAATTCTCATATTTAAATTCGATTGTTGAGCAATCGGAGATGCCGGTGAAAGGTATAACAGGGGAGATTGCATTATTGACTATGGGATTTGCGGGAAATACAAGTTTTCTTCCAATTATGCTGGATCAGTTCCAGAGGGAATTTGCCCGGATGGGTTATAGTTTTACTATGCACAGGGTCAGAAAAGAGGATGAGGAAAATCTGCAGTTGCCGTCTTCCTTTGACAAAGAAAGGGTATCAGGCATTTTATGTATTGAAATGCTTGAACGTGGATATTGTTCTATGCTCTGCGGAATGGATGTTCCGGTTTTATTTGTAGACTCTCCAGCAGAGGGAGTAAATGGGATTCTTAAAGCAGATGTCATTTATCCGGATAATTATTCGGCTATTTATAGTTTTGTGGGGGAGATGGTTCGAAGAGGAAAGAGACAGATTGGTTTTATCGGGGAATATATGCACTGCCAGTCTTTTTTTGAGCGATACATGGCATACCGGAATGCCATGTATCTGGAAGGTTTACCTTGCAGGGAGGAGTATTGCATTATTGG
This sequence comes from uncultured Lachnospiraceae bacterium, assembly GCA_947385425.1. Taxonomy (GTDB): domain Bacteria; phylum Bacillota; class Clostridia; order Lachnospirales; family Lachnospiraceae; genus Kineothrix. The sequence goes on from CANDKY010000008.1 coordinate 46,909, forward strand.
CAATAAGAAAGGGATTAAAAATCCGGGTTCAGAGGAATATCAAGAGTATTTGACAGAGTGTTTCTCCAAACTGGATGTATTGCCGGAGGTGTTTATCTGCGCCAATGACTATGTGGCATTTGATGTAATTCGAATGTTTAAGAAACTGGGGATATCAGTGCCAAAAGATGTCTGGATATGTGGCTTTGATGATACTATGGAATCCCAGATTATGACACCTTCTCTTACCACTGTCCATATCCATAGCCATGCCATGGGGAATTGCGCAGCATATTTGTTGTCGTCCAGAATTAAGGAACCTTCTTTGTGTTTTCGAAGGATGCATACCCAGGCAGGCATGTGTTATAGAGAAACCACGGAGGATTAGAGGGTAACAGCAGATAAAATTTTAATGTATAAAGCAGATTTAATCAGGTAGAAAAAGTATAAGAAAGGTATTGTGGGAGATGGTTATGAAGGAGAAAGCGGGGATTGGGAAAGACACGTTTTATAACAGTATATTTAAACTGGTACTGCCGATTGTTGTGCAGAACCTGCTGAGTGCTGCCGTCAGTTCCGCGGATGTGGTAATGCTCAATTATGTGGGGCAGTCGTCGATATCCGCAGTATCGCTGGCCGCACAGTATGCTTCCGTGCTTTTTATGGTGTTTTATGGTCTGGGGACCGGGGCGACTATTTTGTGCGCGCAGTATTATGGAAAGGGGGATATGCATGCGATCCAGGTAGTGGAAGGGATTGCCATGCGTTTTTCGCTGTTGATTTCCCTGCTGTTTGCGGGATGTGCGCTGTTTCTGCCGGAGGGGATGATGCGCATATTTACCAATGATGCGGAGCTGATCACAATAGGCGCGTCTTATCTGAGATGTATGAGTGTCTGCTATTTATGCTGGGGTATAACGGAAGTTTATCTGGCAGTCTTAAGAAGTATCGGCAGGGTAATGATCAGTACAATAATGAATGTGCTGGCTTTCTCGCTGAATGTACTGCTGAATGCGGTGTTCATCTTTGGCTTGTTCGGTGCGCCGAAGTTAGGGGCGATGGGTGTCGCCATTGCTACTTCCCTGTCCCGGTTGATTGAACTGGCGGCATGTTTTGCGGTTTCTTTCTTAAGTAAGGATATAAAACTGGATTTCAGATATTTATTTGCAAAAAACAAGGCGCTGTTTTCCGATTTTGTCAGACTGTCACTTCCTGCTTTGGGAAATGATATCAGTTGGAGCGTGGCGTTTTCCATGTATTCCGTTATTTTAGGACATCTCGGGACGGATGTAGTGGCGGCGAATTCTTTTGTCATAGTGGTGAGGAATTTCGGCACGATTCTGTGTTTTGGTATGGCAAGCGCGGGAGGTATATTGTTAGGGAATATTATCGGGGAAAATAAGCTGGAAGAGGCGGATGCGGGTGCAAAAAAATTAATGAAGCTTACGGTTATTACCGGGGCGATCGGAGGAATCATTATTCTGGCTGCTACCCCTTTGGTGCTGAAATATGCCGCATTGTCGGAGCAGGCGATGCATTATCTGAAATATATGCTATTGATTAATACATATTATGTAATGGGGGCAGCCGTAAATACGACATTGATTGCAGGCGTTTTCCGGGCAGGCGGGGACAGCCGGTTCGGATTTATATGCGATACGATTGATATGTGGGTTTACGCAGTCCCGTTTGGTTTCCTGGCGGCTTTTGTCTTTAAGCTTCCTGTTATGTGGGTATATTTCCTTTTATGTACGGATGAGTTTGTAAAATGGCCATGGGTAATAAAACATTACCGGAGCCGGAAATGGCTGAAGAATATTACGCGGGATGATTTATTTGCGGATGGGGAGGCTGCTTTAAAATAAGCCGGGCCAAGCGAAATTTCTGGCTGTATGGAGTATTGTATTGGTTATACAAATGGAAAAAGCCGCGGGGGATATGGATTCCCTCACGGCTTTAACCGTCTGCAGCCGGTTTTTTCTGCAGATTTTAAAGATATTTTTTTAAATTTTTTCAAATACAGGCATATAGTCAATGGGTGCGTCTGCATTTACCACACAGTTTCCTTCATATACGGTGCCTGTGGAGGTGAGTTTCCACTTCCCTTCCGGTAAATAGACATCGCGTTTGAACTGGTTCAAATGAAGGATCGGGGCTGCCAGGTATTTACTGCCGAACATATACTGATCCTGGATTTCCCAGCATTTGCCATCCTGCGGGAATTCATAGAACATAGCGCGCAGCAGAGGGGAGCCGTTTAAGTGGGCTTCTTCGTACAGGGATTTTATGTATTCGTGCATGGATCTGCGTATATCATAGTATTTTTTCATAATGGCATAATTGTCTTCCCCATAGCTCCACAGTTCATTGGATTGTCCGGTATACAGGTATCCGCCTCCCCAGTCCCTGTCGTCCAAGGGCGGGATATTATGCGGGCCGCGGTCTCCGTGCATACGCAGCACCGGGGAGTATACGGCAAACTGGTACCAGCGGATTAAGAGCTGCCGGAAGTCCGGATCCTCCACATCATCAGTCATAAAACCGCCGATATCCGTTGTCCACCAGGGAATGCCGGCCAGCCCCATATTCAGCCCGCACTGGATCTGGTCTGCGAAAGCTTCAAAAGTACTGGGTACGTCGCCGGACCATACCACATTGCCGTATTTTTGGGAACCTGCCCATGCACAGCGCAGAAGGTTGACTACGGGCCTGTCCTGGGCTTTGCTCATTTCATCATAAAATATACGGCTGAACATCTGCGGATACATATTGCTGATTGCAAGCGCCGGCCCGTCGCAATAGCGGTAATGGCCGAAATCATATACGCCGAAATCTGGCTCGGAATTATCGAGCCAGAACGCATCGATACCTAAATCATAATAGTTTTTTCTGCATACTTCCCATACGTATTTTCTTGTCTCAGGGTTAAAAGCATCGATTTCCACACAATCCCCCTGGAAATCATAGGTCTGTGCGGCGCCCCTCTCCGTCCGGATGAGCAGGCCCTTTTCCATCATCGGAAGAAAGTTCTCACTTTTGCGGTCTACGGACGGCCATACGGATACGATTACTTTGATACCCATAGAATGCAGTTCCTCTACCATGGATTTCGGATCCGGCCAGTATTTCGGGTCAAATTTCCAGTCGCCCTGCAGTGTCCAGTGGAAGAAATCAATGACAATCTGGTCAATATGGATACCTTTTTCCTGGTACTGGCGGGCGACGGAAAGAACCTCGTCCTGCGTCCGGTAACGAAGCTTGCATTGCCACAGGCCCATCAGGTCCTCCGGGAACATCCCGGCACGCCCGGTAACGGAAGTATAATTTTCCAATATTTGTTTCGGAGTGTCCGCAGCCGTGATCCAGTAATCCATTTCTTTTGTTGAACCGGCAATCCATTCATAATAATTATTGCCAAAGGTTACGCGGCCCACTGCCGGATTGTTCCATAGGAAACCATATCCAAGGGAGGATACGGCAAAGGGTACGGAAATCTGGGAATTACGCTGTGCAAGCTCCAGGACACAGCCTTTTAAATTCATACAGTCCTGCTGGTACTGTCCCATCCCGAATAATTTTTCCCCTTTGCTGCTTTCAAACTTTACATTCAGTGAATACTCGGATCCTCCGATAATCCCTTTCCACTCCCGGTTAATGATTTTCAGGCATCTGCTCTCCTTTGACAGCGTTCCGAGATAATACCGGAAATATTCCCGGAGGATTAACTGTTCCTTTCTGTAAAAGGAAATTACCCCTGAAAAGTTTACCACTGCTTTGATCTGCCCGTTTATGATTGTGGCAGTTTCCGCCCTGGCTGTCTTACCGTCCGGAAGCAGGATATCTTCTGTATTAATGGCAATCTTTGTGCCGCATTGTTCCGGTTTTTCGGTCAGGGCCCATACATTCCCGCTAAAATGGGGGAGCATGCCCGCGCGTACACGGAAAGAATCTTTCCCCCATGCTTCAATACGGACATGTTCTCCCTGATGATAGAATACCAACGCCCCGTTATCGTTTTCAAATCTCATACCATACCTCCTGAAAGATAAATAGAGTCCTTTGCTTCATATACTCTTGTGCAAGTAAAAATATCTTGTGCAAGCAAAAATATAATGATATAATACTATTTTATATAGACCAATACTACTGTTAAACTATGAAAAAATAATACTATTCTATTTTAGGAGAGAGTTATGATACCCAACAGGGATAATGAGGAGAGAAGGCGGCACAGTACATCTTATAAACCTTATAGCTATTACGAGTGCCGGATTCCGTATGATTTTGTAAACGTCCCTATGCATTGGCACAGTGAATTTGAGATTAACTATGTTTTGCGCGGGGAGGGGGATTTCATATGCGGCAATGACAGATTCCGTGCGAAGCAAGGGGATATGTTTGTGATACCGCCGAATATGCTCCATGCCGCTTATCCGGGCCGGGATAAGGAACTGATTTATCAGGCCCTTGTGTTCCATCCGGTAATGCTTGGAGCCAATTTAAATGACAGATGTACAATAGAATGCATCCGGCCCCTTATGAACGGGACGGCAATGATCCGGACAATGGTTACACGGGATGCAGTGAATTACGGGCATATAAAAGCATGTATGGAACAAATCTTTATGTGTGTTACCGAAGAAGTACTATATGCGGATTTACTGTTAAAGAGTGAACTTATGAAGCTGTTCTGGCTGTTGGAGACGGATGGGGAGAGACTGTGCAGGGAGGATACGGGGATTGATTATTGTGAGATAATACGTCCTGCGCTGGAGTATATGATAATAAATTTCAGGGAGAATGTGTCTGTCGTGCAGTTGGCGGATCTCACCCATCTGAGCCAGAGTTATTTTATGGGATGTTTCAAAAGGGCAGTGGGCATCAGTGCAATCGGATATCTGGCGCAGCTACGTATCAATGCCGCCTGTGAATACCTCTCTTCTACCGGGAAAAAAATTTCGGATATTGCGTTTGAATGCGGTTACGGAAACCTTTCTAATTTTAACCGTCAGTTTAAAAAGATAACCGGTTATTCGCCGAATGAATACCGGAAATATGGCACACGGCTTGTAAATCCGCTGAACTTGTCTGACAGGGATTATAATCGGGGCAAGGTGTAAAGTTTCCAGGGCATGTTTGAAAATATGTCCCTCTGGAAGAATGGATTTCTAAAAATCTCCCAAGCTGATGGTATGAATATGATATGCTTCAGGAGTTTAACAGGAGGGTTATCGGTTGGAAAACATATTAAAGAAAGGGCCGGGAACAGACGGTAAAAGTTTTACGGGAAGGATATGGAGGATTGTCGCTGCATTTCTTGTGCTTGTTGTGCTTTTTTTCAGTGTAAATGTCAGTGCGCGGTATGTGCTGAGCCAACAGATGAAAAGTTCCGTGGAATCAATTGCGGATTCGTATGTAAAAGAAATCGGATACCGGTTTGATGCGGTGGACAACTATCTTTCCAACCTGGCTTTTTTTGACAGTGATGTGGCAAGCGCAAATTTTAAATATAAAAATAACCATCTCGGATTTATTAAATCTGCCCAGAATGTGAACGATAAGCTGAACAGCTATTGTTTTGCATCAGGGGATCAATTCCATTTTATGGTATATTATGCAGGCCATGATTATTTTAATATGTCAGATCGCGGTTTCCTTTCCAGCAGTGAATTAAATGATTTGAAAGGGTTGTTAAGGGATTTTATGGCAGAGGATAAAGGGGATATACAGGCATATATGGGAACCGAGTGGAAAATCCTTCCTGCAGGGGATAAATGGTATGCTGTAAATTACAGTTACTACCATGAGGTATACGCATGCGGATTTGTAGAACTGAAAAATCTGGAAGAATTGGTGAACAGGATTGAATTCGGGGAAAACAATCATATCGCTTTTGTATCGGGGGGGGGTATTTTCTACACCCATGAGGAGGACGTGGAGCATTACCGGGTATTGCAGAAGTCTTTGGAAGAAATAGAAAATGTGGATTTTTTCGGATACCGCTATTTTCTGGTTGGCAGGGAGATTCCCGAGATGGATTGTGCCCTGCTGCTTGTAGTGGAAAATACGGGGGATGTGACGGGCAGTATGATTATGCAATGGTTTTTGCTGGTAATTATGCTGATAGGAGCAGCCTTCATGGTGTGGATGAGTTATTATGGGAAAAAAGCGCTGCTTGACCCTCTCAGGAGTTTTTTTGACAACCTGGGGAGGATTTCGGAGAATGAAGAGCGCGCGTATTTTGAGAACAGCGAAATCGCCGAGCTGCAGAGGGCAAATAAATTATATAAGAAGATTCTGGAACAGGCACGGCAGTTAAAAATAGAAGTTTACGAGAAAACGGAGGAACAGCAGAGACTGCAGATTGAATATATGCAGTTGCAGATTCAGCCTCATTTTTACATCAACTGTATGAATATGATTTACAATATGTCCTGTATGGGGGATGATGAGGGGGTACAAAAGATGGCATCCCATGTTTCGGACTATTTCCGGTATATTTTCGGAAATAATCAGGATAAGGTAAAACTGACCGAGGAACTGAAGCATATTGGAAATTACCTTGAAATTTGTAAAATCCGTTACCGCCTGAAACTGGATTACCGGATTCAGGTCCCGGATGATTTGTCCGGTATTGTAATTCCGCCGTTGTTTTTACACACTTGCGTGGAGAATTCCGTGAAGTATGGATGCAGGCAGGGGGATATTTCCATGATTGCCATCCGGGTGGTACGGGATGGGGATTATGTAACGGTGGAAGTAACGGACGACGGGCCGGGGTTTGAACCAGGGATACTGCAATGCCTGGAACGGGGTGATGAGATTGTGACGGATCGGGGGACAAGGGTGGGAATTGGCAATATGATGAAGCGTATGAAACTCATATATGGGGATAACTGCCGGATACGGTTTTCAAACCGTGCAGAGGGCGGCGCCAGGGTCAGTTTTCAAATACCGGACAAAGCGGGGTATGCAGAATGAACATTTTAATTATGGATGACGACGAATATACGGTAGAGACTATCAAAACAATGGTAAACTGGGAAAAAATAGGGATTGACAATATATTTTCCGCAACGACGGTTTTCAGTGCAAAGCAGATATTTGAAGCGGCGCAGTTGGACATTATGCTCTGTGATATAGAGATGCATGAGGAAAACGGCCTGAATTTCGTGGAATGGGCCAGGGAGCGGGGAAGCATGGCGACAGTCATCTTCCTTACAAGCTATGCGGAATTCTCCTATGTACAGAAAGCGCTCCAACTGCAGAGCCGGGAATATGTCCTGAAACCTATAGAGTATCAGGTTTTGAATGATATATTGGAAAAGGCCGTGGAACAGGCGAAAAAATATATAAGGGAACGGGGAAAAAAGGAGAAATGGGAACAGTCGATGAAATTCCGCAAGGAGGGATTCTGGAAACGCTTGATTTGGAAGGAGGTGACAGAACGGGAGGAGGTGGAGACGGAAAGGCAGTTTTTGGAGCTGCCCTATCAGGCGGAGGACTATTTCCTGCTTTTTGTCATTGAAATTTACGATTTTTGCACTATTCTGGAGAAAGTAGAAAGGGCAATGTACGATTTCATTATACAGAATATCACGGAGGAAATGCTGGCGACGGAGGGTTTCCATACAGAAACGGTTTTGCGTATGGATTCGGAAGATGCGGTCAGATGGAATGTGATCCTGAAAGTGGAGAGGCAGGCAGTTGGGCATTATAAGGAGTCCTTGTTACATATCGGGAAAAATTACATAAGGCAGATTCGACAGAAGCTGGACAGCATTATCGGCTGCTATGCAGGGATCCCGGTCTGCTATACGGAGATTCCAGGACAGGCAGGGAGGCTGTTTGATATGATGCAGGAAGATGTCCTTGGCGCCAACCAGGTCCGTTTTCTGGAAAATTATTCTTTTGGGATGGTACCTTATGAGAGGCCGGAATTTGCGGACTGGGAGGAATTGCTTCTGGAAAAGGATGAAAAGCAGCTTCAGGGGCAGATAGGCGGATATCTGCTGAAACTGGAGAAGGAGGGGAAGGCTAATGTCGAGAGCCTTGGACAGTTCCAGACCGATTTTAATTATATGATTATGTTTGCCCTGAAGCAGCGGAATATCGCTACATCTTTATTTTGGGATAATATCAGGACAGAAGAGAAAAAGGAGGCGCTCAAGAGTATCCATAATATGCAGCAATATGCAGGCAAGCTATGCGGCAGGGCCCTGGATTACTTAAATCAGATTGACAAGGAAAAAACGATTGTATATACGGTGAAGAAATATATCAGTAAACATTATGCAGAGGAACTGACAAGAGACAGCCTGGCACAGCTTGTATACCTCAATCCGGATTATCTTTCAAGGATATTCCGCATGGAAACAGGGGACAGCCTGAGCAATTATCTGATCCGGTTCCGGATAGGCAGGGCACAGGAGCTTTTGATAAATACGGATTTGCCAATCCATCAGGTCGCAAGTGCGGTAGGTTATACAAATTTTTCTTATTTCGCTAAAATTTTTCGTAAATATGTACAATATAATCCAAATGAATACCGTAAAAAGATGACAAACAACACAAATCATTAAGTCGGATTTGTGTTGTTTTTGGTCTTAATAGTGTTAGAGAAAAATATTTTCTTTTTTTATAATTTGAGTATTGGGATACTGCATAACGGCCGGATGCAGAATGAAAACGGTCTCCGCCCGGCCAGACGGACGGAGACTGGAATGGAGGTAATTATGGCAAATGTTGAGACGGCAAAAGCAAAAGCCCTTTCGAAAAAGAAGCTGCAGTTTAAGACATGGGCGCCTATTTTTCTGATGATGCTTCCCGGTTTAGTCTATTTGTTCATCAATAACTATATGCCAATGGCCGGTTTGGTAATTGCATTTAAGAAGGTGAACTTTACGGACGGAATCTGGGCAAGCCCGTGGGTAGGATTTAAGAACTTTGAATTTCTTTTTAAGACGAAGGATGCATTTATTATTACAAGGAATACGATCTGTTATAACCTTGCATTTATTTTAATCAATACTGTCCTTGGGATCGCACTGGCTATTCTGATTACCGATATCCGTAAGGATGGTTTGAGGAAACTGTACCAGAGTGCAATTTTAGTCCCGTTCTTAATGTCTATTGTTATTATAAGTTATATTACATACGCATTTTTGAGTGCGGAGAACGGCCTTATTAACAACAGTATCCTTCCGTTGTTCGGAAACACGGAAGGGATTAGCTGGTATATGGAGAAAAAGTATTGGCCCTTTATTCTGGTACTGGTAAATACGTGGAAGGGCATCGGGTACGGCGCATTGATTTACATTTCCAGCATTAACGGTATTGACCGGAGCCTTTATGAGGCTGCCAGCCTGGACGGGGCGGGTAAATGGAAGCAGATTACGAATGTGACATTGCCTTCGCTTAAAGGGACGGTGATCACGATGACACTTTTGAACATAGGGCGGATTTTCTATGCGGATTTCGGCCTGTTCTATCAGGTGCCCATGAACTCCGGGCAGTTGAATGAAGTGACAAATGTAATCGATACTTATGTGTACCGCTCACTGTTACAGATGAACAATACAGGTATGTCTGCTGCCGCAGGTTTTTACCAGTCCATTGTAGGGTTTATTCTGGTATTAATCGCGAATTTGATTGTAAGGCGGATTGATGCGGACAGCGCGTTATTTTAGAAGGAGGGTCCTATGATACAGTCAAAGAGTGAAAAAATATATCAGGTTGTGGCCCATATCATACTGATGTTAATGGTGTTTTGTGTGGTTATGCCTTTTATACTGCTGTTTATGTCGTCCATTACCGATGAAAATACGTTAATCCAGAACGGTTATTCTTATTTCCCGGAGAAATTCAGCCTGACTGCATATAAGTATATATGGAACCAGCGCAGTAAAGTGTTCAGGGCATACGGTATGACGATACTGGTAACGGCAGCAGGTACCATGATAAATGTAGGGATGTCGGCTATGCTGGCTTACGGCTTATCCAAGGCAAAGCTTCCCTGCAGAAGGTTTTTCTCCTTTTATGTATTCTTTACTATGCTGTTTAATGGCGGGCTCGTTCCGACTTATATGATGTATACGGGAACCTTCCATATCAAAAATACAATTTTTGCATTGATTGTCCCAAGTTTCATGATGAGCGCAATGAATGTTATCCTGATACGGACTTTTTATCAGAGCAGCATTCCGGATGCTTTATATGAAGCGGCGGAGATAGACGGAGCAGGCCCGTTTAAAGTATTTACAACAATAGCGCTTCCTCTCGGCAAGCCGATTCTGGTAACAATGGGATTGTTTTCTGCATTGGGGTACTGGAATGACTGGACAAACGGCCTGTATTATTTATCCGGTACGGAGGGGCAGAATCTGTATACAATACAGAACCTGCTGAACCAGATGATGTCTCAGATTGAGTTCCTGTCGTCGAACAGTACTGCGGCGAGCGCGGCAAGCTCCGATATAGCAAAGGTACCGCAGACAGCCGTGCGTATGGCTATCGCATTTGTGGCGATGCTGCCGATGCTGGTGATTTACCCGTTCCTGCAGAAATATTTCCAGAAAGGGATTGCGCTTGGTGCCGTTAAAGGTTAGCGTGAAAAGAAGTTCTAAAGTGGTAGAGTACACCACTTAAGAACTTCTAGGATTTGCCATGCGTAGCATTGCAAATCCATTTCACGCGGAAAAACGCCGGGAAAGAGGCGTTTTTCCAGGTTTTTTATGGTCAATTTGTGCTGCCGGAGCGCGAATCCATTTACGCGGAAAAATACCGGGAGAGAGGCGTTTTTCCAGATTTTTGCAATAAATTATTGGGGAATTGAGGGAAATGTTCCTGATAAGGGATAAATATTCTATAAAAATCTAATAAAGGAAGGAGAAAGATTATTATGAAAAAGAAAAGAGTATTGGCACTTATGCTTTCAGCGGTGTTGGCAGTGTCTGCGTTGGCGGGCTGCGGCGGGAGCAGTGGAGGAGGGGATTCTGCCGGCGGTTCCGGGTCGTCCGGAGGCGGGGAGCCGGCAGGGGAATCGGAAGGGGGAGCGGCGACGGTAACTGACGGCGCGGATCCGTCTTCGTTGGATCCTTATGAAATCCAAATGGCGTTTGTCGGTGAGAGTTATCCGGATACGGATAAGATTGAAGGGAAAATTAATGAGATTATCCAGCCTAAATATAATACGACTCTTAATATTATCCCTATGAGTTGGGGAGAGTTTACCAATAAGCTGAATCTGATGCTTTCCGGTGATGAACAGCTTGATCTGGTGCCCTGTATCGGGACCTCCAATGGCGTTACTTATATGAACAATGGGCAGGTGTTGGATATTAAGTCAATGTATCAGAAGTATGCGCCGGATGTGGCAGGGGTTGTAGGCGAGGATAATGTGGAAATCTGCACCGTAGGCGGAAAGATGTACGGCCTTCCGGTTTATAAGGAATATTCCTGTGCTACAGGCGTTATGATGAGGAAGGATCTTCTGGAAGCTTCCGGCCATACGGTGGATGAGATTAAGACATTGGATGATCTTGCAGCGGTTTATGCGGACGTCAAGGCACAGAACCCGGATATGATTATGTTAGCCGGCCGTCAGGGAGGTACGCCCGGTGTGGATCTTATAGCGGGTTTCAGGGATGAATTGAATGATAACTTTGGCGTTATTATGGCGGATGATAAAGAAGGTAAAGTAATCAACTATTTTGAAACTGATGAGTACAAGGAAATAATGGAAAAAATGTATGAATTTGCCCAGGCCGGATACATTTCCAAGGATTGTGCGACTATGACGGATGCACGGCAGAATCAGGTAAAAGCCGGGACTGCATTTTCCTATTTTACGACGCTTAAACCTGGCGTGGATCTGCAGGACTCTCTGGATACCGGTTATGAAATGGTATATTCCACGCTTTCCCCTACCTGGAGGGCAACCGGCCAGGTGGCATGGATTGGCTGGGGGATTGGAAGGAACTGCAAGTATCCGGAACGTGTGCTTGAGACTTTCAATGAGTTTTATACAAATGTAGATATCATGAATTATTTTAACTGGGGAATCGAAGGGGAGCATTATGTTTTTGTAGATCAGGAAAAAGGCATCATCGGTTATCCGGAAGGAATTGATGCACAGAATAAAACTTACGGATACAATGCCGGTTATGCAATTCCGAATCAGAAGATTGCATATGTATGGGAAGGGAACGATCCTTCCATTTGGGACGAATATGATAAATTTAACAGCGCGGATCCTCTGATCTGTACAGGGTTTATCTTCGATAATGCAAATGTAAGCACGGAAATTTCCGCATTGAATAATGTATATGAATCTTACCGTGACGCATTAGGCGCAGGGGCGGTAAATCCGGAAGAGGTTTTGGAGCAGTTCAATTCCGAACTCTATAATTCCGGGCTGCAGGCGGTAATGGATGAGAAGCAAAGCCAGTTGGATGCATTTCTTGGCAAGTAGGCATAAGGGGATGATTTCCAGTCATTCCGTACCGGGTATTTTTTCTTATGCTGCAATATGGGACTGCATATGCTGTAATTCCGTCAGGTAACAAAAAGAAAGCAGGGTGTACCGTATGGCACACCCTGCTTTCTTTTATGCACAGGGATGCGTAAGGAAATTAGCAGCTTTGCTGCACGCACCCCGCGCGTCGAGTAGGGGGAAAAGCCTCCTCCCCTACTCGATTTGGTGAGGTTAACCGTTTGAGCCAGTCTGTTCCTCTTCATCTGGAGCATGTTTTGCTTGGCTAAATTTCTATCTGCGTCGTTGGTCTACACTCCGTTTCGGTTCACACTGAACATGTGCCACTGGGCTTTTTTAGCATCATTTTCTAAACCGTCAATATCATCTGATATTTTGACCTCTAGAATAAATGCCCCTGTCGGCAATGGTTTCCTCATTATCATATATCCATCATAATACCGTTTTTCATATTATACTCTGTCTTCCCCTGTTTCACAATCAGTTTCGTTTAGCAGCCGGGAAGCTGTCTCCTGAATACGTTACAGTTCACAATTCAATGTCATTAACTTAAGCTTTTCGGGGCGCTGCAGACCACATATCTCATCCGGGCGCGCTTTCGCTCAGCGGCAGACGCAACGGCACTAAGGCGCCAAAACACGTCGCCTAAGTGCCGGCGTCTTTCAATGGTCCGGATTGAGATATATGGTCTGCAGCACCCCGAAAAGCTTAAATTAATGACATTGGTTCACAATTAAGTATTTAGCCATATCTCATAACCTCCAAATAAAAAGTGTAAAGCTTTTGATAATTGAATAGGCTTTACACTTTGGGTTTGTGATATTATTTAGTTGTGGCTGTTATGCAGTTTTCTTTTCTAATTCTTCAATCCGCTTTTCCAGTTGATCTATTTTCTTAATCAACAAACCTATTGAATCTCTTTCGAGTTTACAAGCGTTTACTTCATGGTGAAGTGATTCCAATTCATTATTGATTTTATCAAAACGCTTTTGCATATCATCAAAACGTTCATCCATCCTTTTATTAATTCTGTCTTCCATTCTACCCATTTCATCAATAATGGAATTGACCATCATTTTCATTTCGTTATCCATATGCTTATACCTCCCGTATAAGTAAGTATATCACATCCAAAGTGTAAAGTCTATTCAATTATCAATGTTCCTCTTTTGCTGTCGATGCAAAAAAATCAAATGGGTGCCAGAGCCGCGCATAGGGTGTGGGAGTGAACCAATGTCATTAACTTAAGGGGATTTCTGTGTTTCCAATAGGAATCTTCTTTTTTACCCCTAACTCG
>CANDKY010000009.1 GCA_947385425.1 uncultured Lachnospiraceae bacterium
TACCGACATATAAGAACTTCTAAAGAGATAATCTAAATTCACCATAAATTTTTACTCACAAATTATAGTGGTAATCGGAATATAAAAATGATATAATTATCAGCAGGAGGAACCATATATACTGCAGGCCGCCGGAATTTACAATTACGCAATCCGAAAGGTACCTGGCTGGCGGTCTGCAGTCGGGCATACAGTAAATTTAGCCGGTGTGCAGTATAAATAACCGGCACGGAAGCCGCGGAGGTCTTATGGGGAAAGTTTTTAACGTAAATGCGAATTGTATACCAAAACTGCACTATATGGTCGATATCACGGACAGGCTGGCGCAGATCCGGAAAATGGTGGACGCAGGGCAATATTTCACTATAAACCGTGCCAGGCAATACGGCAAAACAACAACATTGAAGGCGCTGGCGCTTTTCCTGAAAGATGAATATATAGTGGCCAGCCTGGATTTCCAGAAGATGAGCCATGCAAATTTTGAAAGCGAACAGGCCTTTGTAACGGCCTTTGCAGGCGAGCTGACAGACAGGGTGGAAAATATACCTGAAAACATACGTGAAAAATTAGAGGCCTTTGCCGATGGAAAGGAAAAAAATCCCAATCTTCTGACCCTGTTCCGGACAATAAGCAAATGGTGCGGGCAATCCGACAAAGGGATAGTACTGATGATTGATGAAGCAGACAGCGCATCCAACAATCAGGTTTTTCTGGATTTCCTTTCCCAGCTGAGAAGCGCTTATATTGACCGGGACATTAAGCCGTCCCTGCAGTCAGTAATTCTTACAAGTGTATACGATATCCGTAATATCAAGAGGAAAATCCGCCCTCAGGAGGAACACAGAATGAACAGCCCGTGGAATATTGCGGCGGATTTCCCTGTGGATATGAGTTTTACCATACAGGATATTGCAGGAATGTTAAAAGAGTATGAGACTGACTATCATACAGGTATGAATATCTGTGAAATAGCAACACTTCTTTATCATTATACTTCCGGCTATCCGTATCTGGTCTCGCGCCTTTGCAAATTTATCGACGAACAGATTGCAGGTATGGCCGCTTTCCCGGACAGGCACAGCGCATGGACAAAAAACGGAGTCCTGGAAGCCGTTAAAAGGCTCCTGGAAGAACAGGATCCGCTGTTTGAATCTTTGATCGGGAAACTATATGATTATCCTGAGCTTAACGATGTGATTTCCGCACTTCTGTTCCAGGGGCACAGGATTGCATACAACCCGGACGACAGGGCAGTCCAAAATGCCCGGATGTTTGGTTTTATTAAGGTAAAGGATTCAAGTATCATGCTTTCCAACAGAATATTCGAAACAAGGCTGTATAACTTCTACCTTTTAAAATTTTCTGAGCAAAACAGCAGCATTTATGACGAAGGGATCCGGCAAAAAAACCAATTTGTAATTAACGGCCATCTGAATATGCGCAGGATTTTGGAAAAATTCGTAGATACCTTTGACTTTCTGTATGGGGAGCAAAAAGAAACCTTCCGTGAAGAGTCCGGAAGAAAATATTTCATGCTGTTTTTAAAGCCTATTATTAATGGAACGGGAAACTGTTACGTTGAACCCGAAACCCGTAACCGTGAACGGATGGATTTAGTGATCGATTACCTGGGGGAACAATACGTTTGCGAACTGAAGATCTGGCATGGAAACGCATACCGGGAACGCGGTGAAAAACAGCTTTCGGATTACCTTGATTATTTCCACCTCAAAAAAGGTTACATGCTCAGTTTTAACTTTAACCGGAAAAAGGAAATCGGTGTAAAAGAAATTGTATTAGGTGATAAGCTTCTGATAGAAGCCACTGTATAATTTATACTGCACACATTACTATCAAAAACCAGGCGCTAACCTGATTGCTGCGCGGCACAAAAATGCCGCAGATTGGAGGAATTATGGACAAAAAAGCAATGTACAACCTTACCTACGGCCTGTTTATCTTAACGGCAAAAGAAGGGGAAAAAGACAACGGCTGTATCGTAAACACAGTGGCCCAGGTCACCACAGAGCCGAACCGTATCACCGTAGCCGTCAACAAGCAGAACTATACCCACGGCATGATCCAGAGGACGGGGAAATTTAATGTATCTATTCTCACCACAAATTCCACCTTTGGCACTTATAAGCACTGGGGCTTCCAGAGCGGCCAGGAGACGGATAAACTGGCGCAGATCTCCTTTAACCGGGCGGAAAACGGCATCGTATACATTGCAAAAGAATGCAATGCGTATCTAAGCGCAAACGTAATATCCGCCACAGACCTTGGAACCCATACACTGTTCCTGGCGGATGTCACGGATGCCGCCGTCCTGTCTGACGAGGAATCCGTAACCTACAGCTACTATCAGAAAAATATCAAAACAGCTCCCAAAACGGATACCCCAAAAAAGGGCTTCGTCTGCACGGTATGCGGATATATTTACGAAGGGGACACCCTTCCGGAAGATTTTATCTGCCCCTGGTGCAAACATCCGGCAAGCGACTTTAAGAAGCTCTAACGGAAAAGCTGCCCTGTCATTTTCCCCAACAAGCTGACGATTATAGAGGGAATCTGCTATGCAAATAAGTGATAGTAAGAAATCATTTCCCACATTCTTCCTGGCAGGCATGGCCGCTGGTATACTATGCCGGCTTACAGACTTTTTGCCGTATGAAGAAAGTCTGTGGAGCCTGCCGTCAATGGCAATCCTCTTCGGGTTTTGGATTGCAAGTGTGGGAATCATTACCTGTTTAAGCCCCTCCAACAAAGGTGCTTTTATCAATTCGTTTCTCTACATGTTTGGTATGACGATATGTTTTTACGGATTGAAATTCATATTAGGTTTTTATATACCGAGGTTTTCAAATGAAGGCCGGTTCCAGACAGACTTATTTATTGTATATTCTATTTTGTCAGTGGCCTGCGGCATTGGCAGCTTTGTATTATACTTTTGGAATAGACAGAATGTGTTTAATTCATTTCTGTATACCCTGCCCGCAAGCGGAATGCTGGCAGAGGCTGCTGCTTGTCTGATTGTACTATGCAATAGCCGCATGCTATTGGCACAAACCATATTTGATGTTGCCTTCGGGCTGTTATTTGGCATTGGGCTGTACAAAAAAGCCTACAATAAAATTCTTTATATCGGATCGGTGGTTATTGTGGCTGCGTTGGTATTCCTTTTGGTATATAAGCCGTTTTTGTTAACTGTTTAGGACGTCATAACTTAAGGAATTGTAGGAAAATAACCTGTGGCAGTTGCGCCGGATTTTTTTCGAGCTACAGTTCCTAAGCGTACAGGGCGCGGATCCCTTAAATCCCGGCAAGTCAGCGCGGCCTTATGGCAAAGCTGCCCTTGTGGCTGTCTGCCGCAACCCGTACCTGTACCTTCCCGGAGAGCTTCACCGGATAAACGCCGGTCGGCAATTCTTCCCCGTTAAAAATAACGCTGCCCGAACTGTCCCTGATTTCCACGGACAATGCCCCGGCCTCCGTTGTGACCTCAATCACATAATCCCCGACGCCGGAGGCAGGATATATCCTTTTTTCCATGGTGCCGTCCAGCCTTCGGTAACGTGCTGACCACTCCCGCAATCCGTCATTGGAAACATAGCCGACCCTGACCGCAGAACCGGAAGGGAATGTCCCTAAGATGCCTATGCCCGCAACGAAAACCGGAAGCAGCAAAAACAGCAGCAGAACCGGCCGCCGCTTCGCTTTTGAAGGCCCCTCCCCTTTCCCTCCCCCATATTTCCTGCCAACAATATAGACCGGCACAAACATCCCAAGCAGGAAACAGAAAAAAAGCGCATTCTGCACGCCGAAAGACCACCATGCCCCCGATGCCAGGGCGCAAATAAAACAGGGCACAGGCGCAGACAGCATGGCAGCCACAGACCAGACCCTCAAGGTTTTTACAATAGGCATCCAATTACTGTTATTAAAATACAGCCCCGGGAAATTCATGGAAAAAAGCCCGTCCCTGACAGAACTGATTCTGTTTTCATCGTAATAATCCGGCAGCTTCCGCGGTGCCAGAAACCAGAAGTAAACGCCGAAACCGAAGCCCAGGCCCTCAAGCACAAACAAATACACCGGAAAAAAAGCATTCCCCAGCCTGCGCAGGATCCACAGCCCTGTAAGAAGTTCCAGCAATGCCAGCAGCGTACAGCCGCCGAAAATTCCGGCATGTTTTTTCATCCTCTCCCTCTTCCTCTCCGGACTGTCCTCCGAAAGGGACAAAGCCTTTTTCACCAGAGATTCCACCTGCCCGGCATCCAACTTTGGGGCATCCTCCAGCCTCCGCCCTTCCAGAAGCTCCGTGACAGAAACGTCTAATATCTCCGCCAAAGGCATCAGAAGTGAAATATCCGGCATACTCAAAGCCCTCTCCCATTTGCTTACCGCCTTATCCGACACATACAATTTATCCGCGAGTTCCTTCTGCGTATATCCTTTTGCTTTCCGCCGTTCTGCCAGAAACTCCCCGAACTTCTTCTTATCAATTTCAAACATACTGCCACCTTCTCCCGCCTAAGGAACTGTTCCAAAATAACCTGTCATATTCCTTGTCTTTTTCTCCGCCGGCGCCGCTTAAAAATCAGTTACATAGCCCACTATGCGCCTGATTTTTAAGCGGCGCCGACGAAGAAAAATCCTGCGGACTATTGACAGGTTATTTCGTGACAGTTCCTAAAATCAGTTCTATTTTACTATTTCCCTACAAAAACAGCAACCGACCAGCGGTAGAATTAACGATATTAACAAAACTCCCCCATTTCCTTCACAGAATCAAAAATCAAGTCAGGCTTAACCTCCGACCGTTCCACATCCTCCAATGTCGCCTCGCCGCTCAGGACCAGCACCGTCTTTAACCCGTTATGCGCGCCTGCCGCAATATCCGTATACAGCCTGTCCCCGACCATCACGGTCTTCTCCCTGCCTGCCCCCGTCCTTTCCAACAGATAATCCACAATATCCCCGTTCGGCTTCCCGATGATCCTGTCCGGGTATCTGCCTGCCGACGCATGGATAAAGGCATGGATGGCCCCCGCATCGGGGATAAAACCTTTTTCCGTCGGGCAGTTATAATCCGGGTGCGTCGCAAGATAAGGAAGCCCTGCACGGACGAGCTCACAGACTTTGCGCATCTTCCTATAATCCAGCGTTGTGTCAAATGCCGTTACCACCACATCCGGTTTCTCTTTCTCCAGGACAATCCCTTCCTGTGCAAATTCCTCCTGCAGCATCGGGGTGCCCAGCAGGAACACCCGCTTCCCCGCATAATGCTTCTTCAGATAAGAAATTGCCGCCTGCCCTGAAGTGATAATTTTATCCGGCCCCGCTTCCAGGCCCATCCGTCTTAGCTTCTCCACATATACGCCCGGATTTTTGGACGAATTATTGGTCAGGAAAACATATTTTTTCCCAATGCCCTCTATATATGCAAGAAACTCCTTCGCCCCTTCTATCCACTGCTCCCCCAGATATACCGTACCATCCATATCCAGCGCGAAACATTCAATCCCTTTTAAAAGCCCTTCCCGATCCTCATTCACCGCCAGGTGCTCCCTGATTCCGGATGAAACATCGCTATCTGCCTGTGCTTTCGGCCCTGATTCCGTTCCCACTGCCTCTGCCGTACAATACTTCTCCGTATACTCCTTACCTGTACTCCCTTTCTGTGACTTTGCCGCCTTCCCGCCCGGCACGGCCGCAGCCCCTTCTGCTTCCTGCGCTTTCACCGCCCTCCCGGCCGGCACGGCGCCGTCCCGCTTCCAGACAAGGCGGTTTCCCGCAAATTCCTGCGCCAGTTCCCCCTTATCGTCCATCCACGCCAGGTAAGAACGCACCGTACTGCCAACCAGCACATACTGGTTCCCGTCCATAACCAGTCCGTAATGGTCAAAGACCTCTTCCAGAATATCCTCAATCCCCTTCGGTTCCGCACAGATATCCAGCAGCAAATCCCGGATTTCATACACCTTTTCCCTGTTTAATTCCGCCAGCGGCCTGATTTCCGTCACCGTCCCGCCATGGGACGGGATAAACAGCCTGCCGTCCAGATTCCCCAGTTTATCCAGACTCGCCAGATATTCCTCCACATCGTATAGAAAGGTCACATGGTACTTCTCCATAATCTGCCCTGCCGTCACCCCGTCCGCCGTAAACCAGATGCCATCCTCTGTCCGGAAAGCCGACATGGCAAAAGAATGCCCGTCAATCCGCAGCATTTCCATCCCCTCCGGCAAAACCTCTTCCGTCAGTTCCTCCACTGCACTGGGCTTAGCATATAAAAATTTATTTTTCAGCCCCTTATACGGACTCCCGCCATATAAAAAAGAAGGTTCCAGCAATGTATTTTCCGCAAACAGCCGGTCCATACCCGCACAATAAATTTTACACCCGCTCTTTTGCTGCAAAAATGCATTGCCGCCGATATGGTCTGCATGGGAATGGGTATTGAGTATCCGATCCAGCTTCCAGCCGTTCGCTTCCAGGATCCTCCACACCTTTTTCCCCGCATCCTTATCGTTCCCGCTGTCTATCAGGCATACCCTCTCCCCATCCATCCGGTAAATGCCTATTTTAGACGGACAGTCTATATAATATGTCCGTTCACCTGCCTGAATTAACTCGTACATAACTTAATACCCTCGCTTTTCCACTTTCTCTATCACGCAGCTATGCGGCTTATCCGGTTTATTCCTGTCATAGTCTATCCCGACAAGCAGGATTTCACCCCTGTAGCTTTCCAACGCCTGCGTATAATTTCTGTTTTTTATCTGCCGTATCGCTGCCGACACTCCCTTGCCGTATTTCAGTTCTACCACCAGGGCAGGCTTTGCGGCATGGGGCAAAGGCAGAAATACAATATCCGCAAATCCCTTCCCTGCCGGAAGCTCACGTACCAGCATATAGTCTTTTCTTGCGCTGTAATAGGCAAGCCCAATGGCGGCGCCGAGCGCATTCTCATCATAATATGTCAATATAGACGCAATATCCGTATGTGCCCTGTCCAGCCCTCCGGCAACGCTTTCCGTATCGCATGCCAATGTATCCGCAAGCAGTTTTTCCGACGCCCTTACAACACGCATAACCTCCGGCCAGCCCTGCACACTCATCGCCGTCTCAAATTCCTCCATAATTTCCCTGTTTGGGATAAACACTTCCTTTGGCCCGAAATCATATGCAAGATATCCAAGATGCACCAACAGCGTCAGCACATCATCCTTCATGTCAAAATTACGCATATCATTCCGGAAACTGCGTGTATTCACCCTGACACGCCCGCCGCCGAGCATCCGGGCAATATCCGCGCGGAGCCCGTCAAAATCCATATTGATATACCTTTTAAGCGCATCGTATACCTCCGTGGACGTCCAGTAATTGGAAAACTTACGGCGCAGCATTGCCTCCACCACAGACTTGGGATTATATACATGCCGGAACTCCGTAAATGTATACCCGTCATACCAGCTTCCCGTCTCTGCAAAATCCATATGGAAACGTACGCACAGTTTTTTTACCTCCGCATCGGTAAACCCCGTATATTCCTCCAGCACATCCTGGTCTGTCATGGAATATTCGGTGAACATATTCAAGGCGGAATGCTCCCCATATTTTTTTACAGGCAAAATCCCCGTCATATATGCCAGCGCAACGTACGGCTGATCTTTTAAAAGATCCCTCAAAAAATCAAGGTACTGCTTCTGCAGCGCCTCTGACTCCTGCCTTTCACGCATCACACAGTCCCACTCATCAATCAGGAAGATGAACTTTTTCTTTGTTTTCACATATATCCGTTCCAATACAGCCGCAAGAATTGTCTCCTGCGCAGGAAACAACTCCCCATACTCCTCACGGATCTCATCAATAACAACCCGCTCCAGGTATTCCGCCGCATCCCGGCCACTAGAGCGTGTTTGAAAAATGCTTTCCCTGAGATGTGCGTCACAATTTGTGGGAGATTTGCACCAAATGAAGGGCGCATAGTGGGCTATGTAACCTGAATTTGGTGCAAATATCGCGCAAAGTGGGGCGTACAGATCGGGGGAATGATTTTTCAAACACGCTCTAGCCCTGATTAAAAACTGCTGCATATTGAGGAAAATCACATCATATTTATTCAAATGCTCCTGAAAGGATTCCGTCCCCTCGATACAAAACCCCCGGAACAACTCTGCGGAATCACAGCCGCGGCTATAATAAGCGGCAAGCATTTTCAGCGCCATTGACTTTCCGAACCGCCTTGGCCTGCTGACACAGATATACTGCTGTTCCGTATTGATATAACGGTTCGTACAGGCAATCAATCCGGTCTTATCCACATAAATTTCAGAACGTACTGCCTTCCGGAACCCATCATTATCCGGATTTAAATAAATCCCCATACACATGCCTCCTGCCCGCACCACTGCAATCACCCAAACGCCCATCCCCCGATCTGCTCCTAAGGAACTGTTCAGAAATAACTTGTGATATTGCTTGTCTTTTTCTCTGATAGCACCGTTCAAAAATCAGTTACATAGCCCACTATGCGCCTGGTTTTTGAACGACACTCTCGAAGAAAAATCCTGCGTACTATTCACAAGTTATTTCTGAACAGTTCCTAATTTCCTAAGTTTTCCCTATACACCCGCAGCACATTCCCGCAGAAAACCTTTTCCACCGCATCCTCCGAAAGCCCGCACTTCCCAAGAGCATCCGCCAGCTTCGGCATATAAGAACAGTCCGGCAGTTCCCCATGCCCGCCGATCCCGTCAAAGTCGCTGCCAAGCCCGAGGCATTCCACGCCGCCGACCCGGATAATATGCGCCGCGTGCGCCGTAATGGCAGCAACCGTCCCCGGATTCATCTCCCCCTCCGGCACATCCTCCAGGAAATCCGGGCAGAAATTAAGCCCCATCACGCCGCCCCGCTCCGCCAGCCTGCGAATCATATCGTCCGTCATATTCCTTGCCACCGGGCAGACCGCCCTTGCATTGGAATGGCTTGCCACAAAAGGCTTCTTTGCCGTTTCCAGCACATCGTAAAAACCGGCATCCGACAAATGGGAAACATCCACTATCATACCAAGCCTCTCCATCTCCGCGATAATCTCCCTCCCCTTTTCCGTCAGGCCATGTTCCGTATCCGCTTTGTAAAGGAATCCCTTCCCCGCGGCCGCCTGCCCCTTAAAATCAGCCAGGTTAACCGCCGGATACCCGATCTCATTAGGGAAATTCCACGTCAGCGTCATCATCCGCACCCCCAGCCGGTGCAATATCCGCAGATACGCCGTCTCCCCCTTACATACCCCTCCCTCTTCCACCGTCAAAAGAGCCGAAACCTTCCCCTCCCTGCGATTCCTCTCTATATCCTCAAAACAGAAAACCGGCGCCGCCGTATCCCCGTATTTCTCAAGCTCCCCATAATACAAATCCGCCATCCGCAATGCCTCTTCCAACGGATTTTCCGTCTTCCCCATATGGACAAACAATGCAAAATTCTGCAGCAAAGCTCCCCCTTTTTTCAGCCTGCGCAGATCCACATGCCCCCTATTGCCATACAAATCCTCCACACTGCCGTTTTTCCGTTCCACATACAAACGTGACACCGTATCACAATGCATATCCGCATAATTCATTCCCGCCAAACCTCCCTCCACATATCCTGCAGCTCCATCCCCCCGCTTTCGCGAACCCTCAAACAAAACCCAATTTCACACCCACCGCCACGGTATACCTGGAAGAACGCCTCTTTCCCGGCGTTCTTCCGCGTGAAATGGATTTGCCAATGCTACGCATTGCAAATCCTAGAAGCTCTTAGGCGGCGTCCTTTGACGCCTTAGAGCTTCTTTTCACGCTTATCTGCCATCCCGCCAGATCAGATTGCGCCACTGGCTAATCTGCCCCTCCGTCATAAATCCATTGGAAGTCCCCATAAACCCTATTTTGTAAGAAGCAAACAAAAGCGCATTCTTCACCGCAAATACCGAATCATGCGTCTTATTGTAAAAATGCAGGAAACAGGAAAACAATGCATTGCCCGCGCCTACCGTATTTACAATTTCATTTGTTTTCACCGTATCATAATGGGCAATTATATTCTTATCCTTATCATACAAAATCATCCCCGCTGCCCCCTGCCCGAGCAAAATAATTTTCGGACGGTATTTCACGGCCAGCATTTTCACAAACTCAAACGGCTCGCCGACCAGATAATCATCACTTACATAAAGAATATCCGCCGCCTTTAAGAAATCTTCATTATACTCCACCTTATCCTTCCGGTACTCCCGGATATTCACCGCGACAATTTTACGCAGCTCCTTCCCAATACGCACTAAAGGACGGCAGAAATTCGCATTGGAAACCACCAGCATTTCCGCACGCGCCGCACGCTCCCGGAAGAGCCCCTCATCATAAACCGCTTCCCGTATATCCTTCCTGTCCTCAAATATCTGCTGCTTCCTGCTGCTGTCATACAACACAACCGCCGTAGGCGTATTCTTCAGCCTCCGCAGCACATAATCCGTCACCAGCCTCACTTCACAATCCGGCGGATTGAGCAGATCCAGACTCTCTTCCTCCCCTATCATCGTCATCAGATCCACGGAATCCCCCAGCCATTCCAAAGCCACGGACTCATTGTAAGCATCCCCTCCCATACTTGAAAAAATTGTATACGGCCTGACCGTCACCCGCGCATACTCAATCGGTATCTTATCCACCTTCACAATCGTTTCCCTCTGCACGATACCGGCTACCAAAAACTTTCCCATCCTGCACCTCCCCAAAAAGTCCCTGTCTTCTAACCAACCAGCTATTTTACAATACAAATATTATATAACATCCCCCTTTCCCTGCACAGCCATTATTTTATTTTTTTACATCTTTTCCCTTTTATCCCCCGCCCGTTTCGTGTATAATTATCTACAATCAATAAAATGCATCTGAAAACCCTTTTTCAGGCGCCTTAGAAAATCCCTTCGTATAAGCAAAGGAGCCGCCCAAAATGAAAGAACAACTATACACTATCCCTTTAAATGACGCCATCAACGCCAACGATGAATGCCCCTTCTGCTTTGTAGAGCGGAACGTGGAGCAGGATTTGCTGGACTTCACCCTTGGGTCCGGCTCTTCCTATATGGAAAGTGATATCCGGGAAGCCACCGACAAAGCCGGGTTCTGCCGTTATCATTTCAAAAAAATGTTCGATTACGGCAACACGCTGGGGAATGCATGGATTCTGAAAACACACTATATCCGCATGAACCAGGAATTGAAGGAACAGATAAAAGCCTTCACCCCCGGCAAATCCTCCCTGATGAACAAATTCAGGAAAAATGCGGAAAACGCCAATCCCATCGGCCTCTGGGTCAGGTCAAAAGAAGAATCCTGCTACATCTGCAGACGCTACGAAGACACCTATGCCCGCTATCTGGACACTTTTTTTGTCATGTACAAAAAAGATGCCGATTTCCGCAGCAAAATCAAAAACAGCAAAGGCTTCTGCCTCCACCATTTCGGCGACCTGTGCGAAGCTGCCGAAAATAAGTTAAATGACAAAGAAAAAGCGGATTTCTATCCTATGCTTTTCGCCCTTATGGAAGAAAACATGGAACGGATGGCAGGAGATGTGGCATGGCTCGTGGAAAAATTTGATTACCGGAACAAAGATGCGGACTGGAAAAATTCCCGTGACGCCATCCAGCGCGGGATGCAGAAGCTGAAAGGCGGCTATCCCGCCGACGGCCCTTATCAGATGAATAAATAATCCAAACAGGAGGTAGACATGAGGTACATTTTAGAAAATGAATTTTTGACAGCAGAAATCGATTCCTTTGGGGCGGAAGTCAAATCCGTCAGGCACAAAGCAGACGGACGGGAATATATGTGGCACGGCGATCCAAAATACTGGGGACGCACTTCGCCTGTCCTTTTCCCGTTTGTCGGAAGCCTGAAGAACAAAGAATACCGCTTCGGCGGCAAAACATATCCGATGGGGCAGCATGGCTTCGCCCGTGATATGGAATTTACCTGCGAAACGCAGGCTGGCCAAAACATTCCCGCCGGAAACTGCATATGGTTCACACTCACCTCCACGGATGAGACTTATGAAAAATACCCCTTCGCGTTCCGCCTGCATATCGGTTACGAATTGGACGGATACGAATTGAAAGTACTGTGGAAAGTGGAAAACACCGACAACAAAACCATGTACTTTTCCATCGGCGCGCACCCCGCGTTCCTGTGCCCGATAAACGGAGAGGACAGCAAGCTCGGATACGGCCTTAAATTCCACGGGCTGGCAACAGAACTCCACCACCACGGCAACACCGCGGACGGCATGGCCGTCATGGACGATAAAATCCTGCCGCTTGAGGACGGCACCGTAAAATTCACCCCGGGATTCTTTGACGACTGCACCTATATGATAGAAGGACGGCAGACCAACGAAGTTTCCCTGCTGGATAAAACCGGAGCCCCCTATGTAACCGTCCTGTTCGACACCCCCTTATTTGCCGTCTGGTCCCCGGAAGGCAAGGACGCCCCGTTCATCTGCATCGAACCCTGGTACGGCAGATGCGACACCGCAGATTTCACAGGCACCCTGGAGGAACGTGAACACGGAAATGTGCTGGCGGCGGGCGAAAACTTCACAGCGGAATACCGGATGCGTTTTTCCTGAAATAATATTTGTTCACGATTCTAATTTCTGTCTGGACGGAGTGAGTACTAATCCTTCATCCAGACAGAAATCAAAATTCGGGGGCCGCTTAAGAATGATATGAAATCTTCCTCAACATCCTAAGATAAGCGTCAATCTCCTCCTGCATACTATTTGGCTGGAAAGTCCCGTCCCGGAAACTCTCCCGCAGAATCCCCCGGACCGTCCATCCAAGCATTATCTTCATCCTCTCCACATCCACTTCCGGACGGAAACGGGATAAATCCGCATGGCTCAATATCTCTTCGCGCAGCGCTGGCAATGCCCCTCTTTTCGCCTCCGTGGCATACAGCGCCTCCTTCACATCCTCCTCCTCAATACTGTCAATAAACGCCTGCATATAAGGATAATTTTTCAGCACAAGCAGCTTAGCCCCCTCCATACGCCCCCACAGTTCAAAAAAATCATCCCCGTCCTTCCCGCCGCAGGCAGAAAGCTCCAACAGCATGAACCGCACGCTGTAATCAAACAGGAAGGAATACAGCCCCAGCTTGTTCTGAAAATAATGGAACAGCAGCCCCTTACTTATCCCGGCCTCCGCCACAATATCATCCGTACTGGCATGCTGATACCCTTTCAGTGCAAAAATTTTTAATGCCGCATTGATCATCCGATCCTGTTTCTCTTTTTTCAAGTCAAAAAATTTTTCGTTCATAGTACATTATCCCTTTATCAATCCTGTGCCGGTACGCCGGACTGAAAACCCTCGTGCAAATCCGGGATACCAGATATTGACTTTCTTAGTCACTTCCTAATATACCATACTTTTCCCTTCCGGACAACATCCCCCAAAAACATTATTCATAAAAAATTTACACATAATCTCTTCCCTTTTTGGAAAAATAGTATTAATATATTCCTATAACACCGATTTTGAAAGGAGTATTTTTATGGCAAAAAAATTCAGTAGATTTTTAGTATTTACCGCCTTTGCAGGTGCGGCAGCGGCAGGTGTTTATTATTATTTACAGAATAAGAATTCTTCCTACTCTGATGATATGGATGACGATGATGACTATGACGACTTCAGCGATGATCTCGATGACGATACGGAAGACGCGGATTCTACCCGCAACTACGTTGCACTGAACCTCCAGAAAGCAGAAGATGCCGTAGAGGAAACCGCCCAAAAGGCCGCGGAAGAAACGGAAAAAGCAGTTGACGCCGCCAAAGAAGCGGCTGCCGGCGCTGCAGAAGCGGCAAAGGAAGCCGCAAAAGACATTGCGGAGACAGCGGAAGCGAAAGTCGAAGAATTCTTCAGCGATGACGACAATGCAAACAGTTCCAACTAAAAAAGCGCCTCTGGCGCTTTCTTATTTTATCTTTTTATACCAACTCCTGTCGGCCTGCTCCTGCGGCATTCTTAATATTTTTCACATTAACCAACATGCCGCTGCCCTGCAGCAGCACAAACCCAGCCATGAAAAACCTGGAAAAACGCCTCTTTCCCGGCGTTTTTCCGCGTGAAATGGATTTGCAATGCTAAGCATGGCAAATCCTGGAAGCTCTTAGGCGGCGTCCTTTGACGCCTTAGAGCTTCTTTTCACGCTAACAACATGCTGCCGCGATGCGGCAGCACAAACCCGCCATGAAAAACCTGGAAGAACGCCTCTTTCCCGGCGTTCTTCCGCGTGAAATGGATTTGCAATGCTTCGCATAGCAAATCCTAGAAGTTCTAAAGTGGTGTCTTTCACCACTTTAGAACTTCTTTTCACGCTATTCCGCTGCTTTCCGCAATCTGCACCATCCTCTGCAAATCCGAAATCAGTTCCCTGGAATAATTTTCCGCTTCCCTGCATATATGCTCCGCGTTGGAATAATCCTCATTCCTCAATGCCTCAATGGCCTCCGCGCCGTATTGATGGAACCTTCTGTGCTTTTCACCAAGCCCTTCCCATATCGGCCCTATGCCCGGTATCTTCGGCGTCATTGCGTAATAAAAATGGCCAAAGCCGCACTTGGAGGAATCCAACTGCAAAGGCGTCACCGCCCGCCCCTCTACCATGCGCTTCAGATTATCCAGCCACGTATTATGCGCATTGATTGCATTGTTTACATACCTGACAAACTCATTAGTTTCCATATGGTAGAACGCATCCTCTGTCATGCTCCCCATCTGCTTTACCACATCATCCAATGCCTGCTCTATCCCCACCACCGGCTCCGTCGCTTTCTTCAGTTCCTGGCCGACCTGACGCATAAAATCCGTACTGTTCCTTAACTGATTCTCCATTTCAGCCATGGAACTGCTGATTTCCTCGCTGACTGCCGCAATGGATCCCATCGACTCATTGACCTTGGACACATGATGCTGGCTCTCATCATTTAATTTCCATACATTGTTAATACGCTCCGACATATTCCCCAATGCCTGGATCGTACTCTCCGTACTGTCCACGCTCTTCTGCGATGCCATCTTTATATTTTCCAGAAACTCTCCCATACTTCCGGTCATTTCCTTCGTTTTCTCCGCCAGCGCCCGGATCTCCCCTGCCACCACGGCAAAACCTCTTCCTGCCATCCCTGCCCTGGCCGCTTCTATGGCAGCATTGAGCGCCAGAAGGTTTGTCTGCAGAGATATCGCATCAATTCCGGCAATCACTTCATTCATCTGGCTGATGATATTCATCAGATCATCCATATCCACCTGCAATTCCCTGGACGTTGCCATCGTCTGCTCCGAAAGCTCCTTGATTACAGTCAGTTCCGTCTGCCCTGCTTCTATTCTCTGATATACCTCGCCGGTATCGGAAGAAACCTGGAGAATCGTGTTCGTCAGCTCCTCATGCTGGCTGTTCGACCTTCCTGACGACATGGCATACTCTTCCGATGTGCCGAAAATAGTCTCCACCGCCTTTTCCACACTGCGGGATATATCCATGATCTTTTCAATCTGATACTGCATCGTCAGATCAAGCGAACTGATCTGCATCACCGCTTTGATATTTTTATCCAGCAGCCCGGCAAACTGTTCCCGTCCCTTTCGCAGCCTCTGGTAAATACGGCCCAGCTCCGGTTCCCTGGAATAATCAGCCTCTTTTAACTCAGATACGGCCCCCATAAGCGCCTTTCTTCTCTTTCCTGCCATCCTTTAGCCCTCTCTTCTTTCCTTATTCCCAACACGGCTTACACATGCAAACCACTCAGACACGGATTTTATATCTATTTACATGATACGGGATTTTTCATTTTTTTCAAGTCTTTTTCTATAAAATTTATTCCGCCTGTGCGGCAGAGGTTACAGTTCATGTTCCAATGTCATTAACTTAAGCTTTCCAGAGGGCCGAAAGCGGAATTTCTAATATTTCCATGCCTTTTTCAAAAGCCGCATCCCTTCCTGAATCTGTTCCCTGCGCAAAGCGGCATACCCCAAAATAACCATATCCCCATCCCAGCAGGGAGGTATCTCCCCCACACCGAATTCCGACAGGCCATAAACCTTTACGCCTGCCTCCTGCGCCTGTCTGACCAGCCGATCTTCCCCGCGCCCCAGCTTATCCCGCAGCAAAAGATGCAGCCCCGCATTCTCTCCCATTATCCCGAACTGATCCTCCATACCTTTCAGCTCATTCAGCAGCAGATCATGCTTCTCACGGTATATTTTCCTCATCCGGTTCAAATGCCGTTCGAAATAGCCCTCTTTTATAAACTCATTCAGGATCTTCTGGTCAATACCGGACACCGTCGTGGAATAAAAAGAACATTTTTCCTCATATATCTTCAGAAGCTGCGCGGGCAGCACCATATAGCCGATGCGGATAGCCGGCGCTATGGATTTGGAGAAAGTACCGATATATATCACTTTCCCCAGCCGGTCCGAAGCCTGCAGGGAAGGCACGGGCTTTCCTTTAAACCGGAATTCACTGTCATAATCGTCTTCGATGAGATACCGCCCCTCCTCTTCCCCTGCCCATTTTAGCAGTTCCATCCGCCGTCCGATAGGCATAACGATACCCATCGGATATTGATGGGAAGGCATCACATAAGCCGCTGCCGCCCCGCTCTCCCGCAGCCCTTCCGCACTCATGCCGCTGCTGTCCATCGCCACCGGTATAATCCGGTAAGCAAATGATTCAAAGATGCGGTATGCCTTTTTGTAGGTCGGGTTTTCCATGGCAATTGCCACATGCCTCCCCAGGATCTTTTCCAGCAGCATCAGCAGATAGTCGTTCCCCGCCCCGACAATCACCTGCTCCGGGCTGCAGTTCACACCCCTTGAAGTATGCAGATAATGCGCTATCGTTTCCCGCAGCTCATAATCCCCTTTCGGCAGGCCGTAAGTAAACATCTCACTGTTGGCATTCACCAGAATATTCTTCGTTATTTTCGCCCAGGTTGCATAAGGAAAAGCTTCCATATCTATCGTATTCGGTGAAAAATCATAAACAGCCGCACTGAAAACCGCGCCATACCCGGCAGACGCGCCGCCATTCCCCCATCTCCCGCCGCTGTCCCGCGCTGCCAGATCAGCGTATGCATCAATATCCGCCTTGCCGCCTGCACCTGCCGCCGGGCCGGCTGATCCCGGCATCTGGCCGGCTTCCTCCAGGCCAAACAGCCCCTCTACCTGACAGACAAAATATCCCCTGTATGGCCTGGCCTCCACGTAGCCTTCCGAGAGAAGCTGCTCATAGGCAAGTTCCACCGTGCTCCGGGACACCTGCAGGAATTCCGCCAGGGAACGAGTAGAGGGAAGCTTTTCGCCGAAGCGGAGCTTCCCTTTCCTTATTTCCAATTTTATGTAATCATAAATCTGCTCATATAAATGCCTGTTCCCGTTCTGACGCAGGGCAATCGCCAAATCATTCATTTTTATGTTTTATTCCCTTTATGCATCATTTCCTTATGCATTCATACCTTTATTCATCATTCCTTTATGCATTTGTTCCTTTATGCATCATTCCAGAATGCATTTCATTCCTTTATGCATTTTGTTCCTTTATGCATTATTCCTTTTTCGCGGCATTTTTCATTTTTACCTGTTTTACAATCTGCTCTTTCAGATCCCTCGCCTTGTCCTTCATCCTCGGATTGGCGCTTACAGAAGTAATAATGGAGGAAACAAGCTTGGAAGCCACATCATACTGATCAAATTTCGTAGCCGTGACTGCGATCACATAATCCACCGTAGGCTCATCCATCCCGCACATAGGGAAATTCTCAGACTGCCTTGCCGCAAGGAACCCATCCAGCGCATTCTTCAGGAATTCCATTTCCTCTTCTTCCAGCTTCTTTTTCTTTGTCTCGTAGTCCGCCTCTTCTTTGTCCAGCTTCTCGGCCTGGCCGCGCAGAAGCCATGCCGTCTTGAGGCAAATATACGCTTTCTCACTCGGTTTGGCCATCTTCACGATAGCATTCGCCAATGTAATCTTATAACGCTCCAATGCCTCGTCATAAGTATAAACTTCCTTATAATCCGTGCGCGACCGGAAATTGGCGGAAATCATTTCCTTAATCCTTTTCGCCTGCGGCGAGGTAATGAACTTGAAATAACGGCTGAGCGCCGCATAACCGCAGCGTGGGCACATGATAATGTCATATTTGAGCAAATCCACATGTTCATACTTGGGACGCAGATCAGGATCCGTCCCGATCAGTTTCGCTTTGCCGACTTTTACCGTCCTGGACTTGAATTCATTATCACAAATCGGGCAGGTAAAACTTTTGTCAAATAAAAAGTCCTGCTCCTGCACTACCGGTGGCGGAGGAGGAGGCGCCGCTGCCCCTCTTTCAACGCTCTTGGGTTTTTCATACAAATCCATTTTTTCCAAATTCCCCAGCCCGAATCCGTCCAGTCCGGATAATAATCCACTCATATTTCCTTTCTCCTCCACAAACTGTTAAAAACACACTTCCATTATACTGTTTTCGGCAATACATAGGAACTTTTCAGGGATACAATCCTGTTAAATACAGGCGCTCCCGGCTTCGAATCCTTATAATCCACACAAAAATACCCCTGGCGCACAAACTGGAAACTCTCATATGCCTGTGCCTGCGCCAAAGCAGGTTCCACATAACATCCCTTCCGTACGGTCAGCGAATCCGGATTCAGATTCAAAGAACCATCCTCATTATATACACCTTTTTCCTCATCTATGATATTTTCATATAGCCGGACTTCCGCTTCCACTGCCCCGGCCGCCGGTACCCAATGGATAGTCCCCTTTACTTTCCGCCCTGTAAATCCGCTGCCGCATTTCGTCTCCGGGTCATAGGTGCAATGCACTTCCACTACCCTGCCGTCCTCATCCTTCACGCAGCCCGTACAGGTAACAAAATACGCGTTCATCAGCCTTACTTCATTGCCCGGATACAGCCGGAAATATTTCTTCGGCGGAACTTCCATAAAATCTTCCCTGTCGATATACAGTTCCCTTCCAAACGGCACTTCCCGTGTCCCCATAGCCTCGTTTTCCAGGTTATTGGCTACCGTAAGCATCTCCGTTTTCCCTTCCGGATAATTATCGATCACCAGTTTCACCGGATCCAATACCGCCATCATCCGCGGGCGCTTCATTTTCAGATCTTCCCGGATGCAATACTCCAGCATGGCATAATCCGCAGACGAATTACTTTTGGACACACCGCACAGTTCCACAAACATCCGTATGGATTCCGGCGTAAATCCCCTTCTCCTGAGCGCCGCGATTGACACCAGCCGGGGATCGTCCCAGCCGTCCACGATACCGTCCTCCACCAGTTTCTTAATATAACGCTTGCCTGTCACCACATTGGTCAGGTACATCTTGGCAAACTCTATCTGTTTGGGCGGATGGGGATATTCCAGTTCCCTTACAACCCAGTCATACAAGGGCCTGTGATCCTCAAATTCCAGCGTGCAGATAGAATGCGTAATCCCTTCGATTGCATCCTCGATCGGATGTGCAAAATCATACATCGGATAAATACACCATTTGTCGCCCGTATTATGGTGCGTCAAATGCGCCACACGGTAAATAACCGGATCCCGCATGTTGATATTCGGGGACTTCATATCGATTTTGGCGCGCAGCACCTTTTCCCCGTCACGGAACACACCGTTCTTCATATCCTCAAACAGTTTCAGGTTCTCTTCCACGCTCCTGTCCCGGTCAGGATCCTCCCTGCCCGGCTCCGTTAAAGTCCCCCGGTACTCCCGCATCTGTTCCGCGGTCAGATCCGACACATAAGCCTTACCCTTTTTTATCAGCTTCACGGCAGCCTCATACATCTGCCCGAAATAGTCGGATGCAAAAAAGAGCCTGTCCTCCCAGTCCGCCCCCAGCCACGCGATATCCTCCTTGATGGACTCCACAAACTCTGTCTTTTCCTTCGTAGGATTCGTATCGTCAAAACGCATATTGAACTTGCCGTGATACTGTTTCGCCAGCCCGTAGTTCAGCAATATACTCTTTGCATGCCCTATGTGCAGATACCCGTTCGGTTCCGGCGGAAACCTGGTATGAACCGTGTCATATACCCCCTCCGCCAAGTCCTTATCAATGATCTGTTCTATAAAATTCCTGGAAACCACTTCCTTTTCCTGTGTTTCTGCATTGTCTGCCTTTTCCAATCCACTCATAATCTTTCCCTGCCTTCAGACGCTTGCGCCCGGCATACCTCCTAAGTTTTGACAATCTATTAAAACCAGTTTTTCTTATTGTAACACATTTTAACACAAAAAGAAAATAAATATAAGGAAATTCATGAGAAATACTCCGGTTCTTCTAAACGCAGCCGTCCATCCCGCCTCTTTCCAGGCTTTTTATCTTTGCCACAACACCGTCTATCAGCTTAGCCAACGTCAGATCCGGCACTCCCACAATATAATTGTCACAGTGGTTCACCGGGATCAGTATCCTCTTTGCACGGCTCTGCCCGACCGCCGCCGCCATCCCCGGCGTTATTTCACCCAACAGCGAGTCCGCAATGACTATCCCGATCGGCCCGATAATGATATCCGCCTTCCTGCTGCAGACAGCCACGGCGTTTTCCCCGGTCGCCCCGTAATCCGCGCCGGCCTTTAACATCGCGGAAGTAGCCGCGCTGTTAGTGCCGACAGCCGTCACCGTCTGCCCTGTGAAATTTTTCTTAAGGGCAGTGATAATCTGGCGCCCGATCCCTCCGCCCTGCGCATCTATCACCAAAATATCCATCCGCTATTACCTCCTGTGCCCTTAGAAAATCCCCATGCCCCGAATGTGCGGCATCACCAGTAATGAAAATGGGGGCGGGAGACTTTTTCATAGTAACTGTCCAATGAACACACACCTCTTTGCATATTGTACCATCAATCGGCATGTCTGTCACCCGCGTTTTTTGCTTCCGGTGAAAAAAGTCCTTACATGCTATGCGGTTTTGTACCAATGTCATTAACTTAAGCTTCCCGTGGCGCTGCAGACCATATATCTCATCCGGACGCGCTTTCGCTCAGCGGCAGACGCAATGGTACTAACACTACATTACATGTAGTGTAGCGCCAAAACACGGCGCCTAAGTGCCGGCGTCTTTCAATGGTCCGGATTGAGATATATGGTCTGCAACACCCCGAAAAGCTTAAGTTAATGACATTGGTTTTGTACCCTGCCCGCGATCCGGCGCCCTGCCCGCAACTGCCATCCTCTCATACTCCCGCGCCTCTTCCTCAAGCCCGTGCCTCCGATAGCATCCCGCCAGCCCTATCAATGCCTTTTCACCGCCGCAGCGGATATCCAGTATGCTTTCGGTTTCAAATGCCGCATTGTAAAACCATACCGCCGCCTCGTCGTCATCTCCGGCCTCCTCATAAAAATATGCCAATTCCAGGCAAATTTCCGCACAACTCCCGCATGCAACGGCTTTCATCGCATATTTATAGAATTTCGGGATATCCCCACGCAGCCTTGCCGCCTTCGCCGCCACGCAAAATGCCTCTTTCCATTCCTCCTCCGTCCTTTCCTCTTCCTGTCCCATCTGTTCAAAATACGGCTCCGCCCGCAGGAAATCCCCGGCATCGCCCGCAATAAACAGTTCCCTCGCATACAAATCCAGAAGCCGCCCCGACAGCCGCCCACCCTTTTCGCATATCCGTTCAAACGCTGCCAAATCCCTCCCGGCATGCCCTTCTTCCTGCTCGTGGATGATTTCGACCTCGCTGTCAAACACTAAAGGTTCCGTGCGGATTGTCTCGTGGATGGGATCTACCCATGTAAAAGTACGTATCCTCTTAAACAATTTGGGCCGGTACTCCCTGTCATAATTATATACCGAAGCGAATTTCCGCTGGTTACAGTAATACATCTGGACAATTTCAATATCCGGCAGCAGATTCTCTTTCAGCAGACGGAACCGCCTCCTGTTAGTCTCATCTAACACTTCGTCCGCATCCGCAGAATAAATATAGTCTCCGGAAGCTTTGGAAAATGCAAAATTGCGCGCCGCCGCAAAATCGTCCACCCAATGGAAATCAAAGATTTTGTCCGTATATTGCGCCGCAATCTCCTTCGTCCTGTCTGCCGAACCGGTATCCACAATAATAATCTCATCCATCAGGTCATATAAACAGGACAGACACCGCCCCAAAATTTTTTCTTCATTTTTTACAATCATGCACAGCGTTATCGATACCAAACCTTTCCCTCCTTGCTTCCCCGTCTTTCCTATTTTAGCATATCCTGCCATTTATTCAAAGTGTAACTTGCCTCTTCTGTTCAGAGCCTGTTTAAAACGTTACAGTTCACGCGCAATGTCATTAACT
The DNA here is from genome assembly GCA_947385425.1 of uncultured Lachnospiraceae bacterium. Lineage (GTDB taxonomy): Bacteria > Bacillota > Clostridia > Lachnospirales > Lachnospiraceae > Kineothrix. The sequence goes on from CANDKY010000009.1 coordinate 22,433, forward strand.
TAAGCTTCCCGGGGTGCTGCAGACCATATATCTCAATCCGGACCATCGAAAGACGCCGGCACTTAGGCGCCGTGTTTTGGCGCCTTAGTACCGTTGCGTCTGCCGTGAGCGGAAGCGCGTCCGGATGAGATATGTGGTTTGCGGCACCCCGGGAAGCTTAAGTTAATGACATTGGTTCACGCGCCAATGTATGTTGATTAAATTTTAGAAAGATTCTTGTAATCATATGAAAAATCCTGTAACATAATAAATCAGGCGGGGGAATGACCTTCTCCCCTACTCGCCGCGCGGGACGCACACTGCGCAAGCAGCAGCTTCGTCTGTGCGCCCATGCCACCATTCACAAAAAGTATACTCAAAAACCACAGGAGGCCCTCCATGATAAAATCAATTTCGGGAAACTTAAACTCATCCGCCTGGCTCACATCCGTACAGGCCTTTTTTGCCGTCTGGGCTGTCCTCCTCCTTGGAGGGCTTTCCACAAGAAACATACTGTCGCTTATTCTCTTTGCCGCGCTTTTCTGCTTTTTCCGGTACTCCTCTGCCAGGAAAGCCGAAACCCCGTCCATATACGATCTCCGGCTTTCCATAGTAACCCTTATCCTTTCCGGTATTTTTACCCTGTTTACGCTGATGGCAAAACACGGAGACATCACGGCGGCACTGGAAAACCGGTTTTTCCAGGCTATCGTCCTTCTGGCATGCTGCGTGGGGCTGTTTTCCCTCTTTTATTACTCGCTGCTTCTTCTGTTTGCAAACCTGGCTGATTACACCCTTGCAAAAGAATATGCCCCTGTTGCTTTCCTCCCCCTGATCGGCTTTTTCGCCTGCCTTCTCTTCTGGCTGCCCTACTTCCTATACGAATACCCGGGCATCATGACGCCGGACAGCATCAACCAACTGGAACAGGTGCTTGGTATGGCCCCGTACAGCAACCACCACCCATGGGCGCATACCATGCTCCTCAAACTTTTTTACTCCCTGGGCCGGCTCTTTACCGAAGACGTCACTGCCGCCCTGTCCTTCTTTACCCTGTTCCAGATGTGTTTCCTGGCCCTTTGCATCGCCTGGCTCCTTGCCACCCTGCAGCGTCTTCAGGTAGGAAACCTGCCATGCCTGCTGGTACTTGCCTTTTATGCACTTATTCCATACCATGGAGTCTTTGCCGTTACCCTCTGGAAAGATATCCTGTTTTCCGGCAGTGTGCTGCTTTTTACCACAGCGCTTCTCCGGCTCCTGTTGATCTTCCCGAAAAACAGGCATAGCATGAACCGGGAGAGGAACCGCACCGCTTCCCTCGTTATTTCCGGCGCAGCCTACCTTTTATCCGGCATTATGATATGCCTCTTCCGTTCCAACGGATGGTATGCCTTCCTGTTTTCCCTGCCATTCCTGCTCTATACCTTCCGCCATTGCTGGAAGGCCATGCTCCCTCTGCATCTTGCCGTCCTTGCCGCAGCGCTGCTTATCCGCGGGCCCGTCATGAATGCCTGCCAGGTTGCCCGGCCGGACTTTGTGGAATCCGTCAGCATCCCTCTCCAGCAGGTAGCTAGGGTTATCTGTGAAGACAAAGGACTGACCCCTGACGAGTGGGACAGCGTCCATAAAGTAATTGACACCACCTACATCAAAGAACTCTACTCCCCCGGCTTCGCTGACAACATGAAAGAACTGGTACGCGCCGGAAACCCGGAATACCTCGCCTCACACAAAGACGAATACTTCCGCCTTTGGCTTACCCTGGGCCTGCGCTATCCCGGCACTTACCTGCAGGCCTACATTGACCAGACCATAGGCTACTGGTATCCGGATACAGAGTACGACGTCGGAAACATTGACGGCATACCGGCCAACCAGACCGGCGCCGCCAGCCGCCCCATCATAGGAGGCCCCTTTGTCGTAAAAACAAAAGAAATCCTGCTGAAACTAAGCGATATGCTGCCCCTTTACGGCCTTTTCACCAGCATGGGAGCCATGTTCTGGCTGTTCCTATGCTGCATCGCCATTACAATTATAAAAGAAAAGCCCGAAAGGTATATCCTATTCCTGCCAGGAGCCGCCATCCTCCTCACGCTGCTCATTGCCACCCCCGTATCCACGGAATTCCGCTACGCCTATTCCCTGGCCTACACCCTCCCGCTCTACCTGCTCATCCCCTTCTGCGAACTAGATCGTATTTGAAAAAGAAAAGCGAACAAAATTTGAAAAAAGAAAAGCAAACAAAAAAAGCTGCCGCACCGCGGCAGCACAACCCCTCCATAGAAAACCTGGAAAAACGCCGCTTTCCCGGCGTTTTTCCGCGTGAAATGGATTTGCCAATGCTACGCATGGCAAATCCTAGAAGCTCTTAGGCGGCGTCCTTTGACGCCTTAGAGCTTCTTTTCACGTTAAGACCTTGGAAAGAAACTCCTGCAGCCTCGGGCTTTTCGGATTCCCGAAAAACTCCCCAGGCGTATTTTCCTCCATAATAATCCCCTCATCCATAAACAGCACCTTTGTCCCCACTTCCCGTGCAAATCCCATCTCGTGAGTCACCACCACCATTGTCATGCCGCTTTCCGCCAGCCCCTTCATAACATCCAGGACTTCCCCCACCATTTCCGGATCCAAAGCCGAGGTCGGCTCGTCAAAAAGCATCACCCTGGGGTTCATGGCCAGGGAGCGCACAATGGCTACCCGCTGCTTCTGCCCTCCCGATAACTGGCTGGGATAAGCATCCGCTTTTTCTTTTAAACCCACTCTCTCTAAAAGCTTCAGAGCGTTCTCCCCTGCCTCCTCCTTTCCCATCACCTTCAATTTTACCGGCGCCAACGTAATATTTTCCATTATCGTCAGGTTATTAAATAAATTAAAGTTCTGGAACACCATTCCCATATGTTCCCTGATTTTATCAATGTCCACCTTAGGATCCGTGATCTTAACCCCGTCAAACCAGATATCGCCGCTGGTCGGTATCTCCAACAGATTCAGACAGCGCAGGAAAGTGCTTTTGCCTGAACCGGAAGGGCCCACCACCACGATCTTTTCCCCCTGGTGCACATGATAGCTTACCCCTCGGAGCACATGGTTATTTTCAAATGTTTTATGTAACTTCTCAACGATTATCACTCTTACGCAGCCTCCCTTCCAGCTTTGACAACAGTATTGTCAATATCTTTATAACAACAAAGTAAATGACGGCCGCGCCGATCAACGGCATAAAAGCATCATAAGTCCTGGAAGCAATCTGGTTCGCCGCACGAGTCAGATCGGTAAGGCTCACATAACCTACAATTGCCGTTTCCTTTAACAGCACAATAAACTCGTTCCCGATAGGCGGAAGCACATTTTTCACCGCCTGCGGGATGACCACATATATCATTGTCTGTGCTTTGGACAGCCCCAGCGACCGTCCCGCCTCCATCTGCCCCTTATCTACAGCCAGGATTCCCGCCCGGACAATTTCCGCCACATAAGCGCCGCTGTTAATGCCAAAGGACAATACTGCCACCGCCACTCCGTTTTTCGCATTGGCAAATATGATAAACCACATAATCATTAACTGCAGCACAGAAGGAGTCCCCCTGATAACATCTATGTAAATATTCGCAATCACTGCCAATATTGTTTTCTTTCCATCCCTTTTCACCGAAAGCTTCATAAAAGCCAATATGGTTCCAATTACCATACCAATGATAGCAGCAAACACCGCTACCTCTATGGTCACTCCCAATCCGTCCAAATATAACTTCCACCGGTCTTTCGTAATAAACGCAGCCTCAAACATCTGCGCCGTCTTTGCAAACCACTCCTGCATCCTTCCCATCCTTTCTCTTACAAAAAGGAAAGGGAGCCGTCCCGTATAACAGTTCCGGCATCACCCTGCCTCTTACAAAAGGGAAAAGGATAGCGGATAACCGCTATCCCCTGCCTTTTCCGGTGCCTTCGCACATCCTTATTTCATCCCTCGTTATTCGTCGCTTCCCTCGATATACTCTGCAACTAAAGCATCAAAAGTACCGTCCTCCTTTAGTTCCTTCAATGCTGTGTTGATCTGCCCTGCCAGTGCGGTATCCCCTTTGGGCAGTGCTATTGCATAATTTTCCGCTTCAAAATCAAACTGTGCGCCATCAATCGCCGTCACTTTCCCTTCAAATCTGGCCTGGAATACCAAAGCAGGATTCTTGTCTATAATAACGCAGTCAAGCCTTCCGTTGATCAAATCATTTACAGCGTCTACCGCTTTGTTATACTGGGATACCGTTGCACCTTCGATTTCCTCCGCAATAAAATCTCCGGTTGTCCCAAGCTGCACACCGATTGCTTTGCCTTTCAGATCTTCCGCCGACGCAATGGCTGTATCCGCCGGGGCTACTACAAACTGGACCGCTTCATAATAAGCATCGGAAAAATCAACCGTCTTCTGGCGTTCCTCTGTAACGGTCATGCCTGCAATGGAAACGTCAATTTTACTTCCGATAGAGGAAACGAGGGAAGCAAACTCCATATTATCCACCTGTACTTCCACTCCCAGCTTCTCCCCGATTGCTTTAATCAGGGCAATGTCAAAGCCGTCCGGTTCCCCGTCATCGCCTACATATTCAAAAGGGGGGAATTCCGCATTTGTCCCCACATTCAGAACACCGTCCGCCAAGGCTTCCGTCACACCGGCTTCCCCGGCTGCGCCTGCCTCTTCTTCATTTCCGCTGCCTGCCGCTCCCGCCTCTTCCTCATTTCCGCTGCCTGCATCCTGCCCGTCACCAGCCTCTGCCTCTGCAGGAGCCTCCTCCGGTGCTGCTTCTGCAGCACTTTCGTTTTCCGCTGCCGCCGTCCCTTCTGTGGGCGCCGCATCCTCCGCTTTGCTGCCGCATCCGGCAAGAGCCGAAATGCACATTACGGCAGCCGCCATTACTGCTGCTAATTTTTTCATAATACTTTCCTCCTCGTACTAAAAAATTATAGTTCGTTACTGCTCCTCATGCCTGTGCCTGTACCGCCTTGCGGCACAGGCATCTTAACACTAAGCCAGCATATCATGTTAATTGCATAAAATCAATATTTATGCATAAATTTTTTCATTTTATACTACCATTTATGCAAACACTGCCAATTTTAAAGGAATCTCCTTATCAATCCACACCGCTTCCTTCCTCTCTCCTGCCAGGATGATTAATTCCTCACCCTTATGGTTCGAAACAAACATACTGCCCGGCTGTAATACGAACTGCCCCGTCGCTGACTGTTCTATTATCCTATCCGGTATTTTCACCTCAAACCCGTTCCCCGTCTTTTTCATTATACAGCTCCCGGCATAATGGGATTTGCCATCCCCATCTAAATGATATATTTTTATACTCCTCAGCATCATATACAGAAGGTACAGAAGCACTGCCGCAGCCGCCACGCTTCCCATTGTAAAGGTAATGGCTTTTACTACCGGAACAATCACATCCCCTCTTTTTATGGTTTCCGGCTGTATTCCGGATATGTGCCCGGTATTCACCTCCGGCTGCCTTACGGTTACTGTTTCCTGTCCATCGGGCATTTTCTGTGTTGGCCGGCTCCCTGTTTCCATGGGTTCTTCCGGGCTTATTTCCCCATCTATCCCGGCAGCATCAGGCTGTGTATCGGACAGTTCCCCGTCTTCCGGCGCATTCTCCTCCATTCCTCCCTTCCCCGGTTTTCTCCGCTTCCTGGCAGACTGTACCGGCATCATAAGCTTATCCTTACTTTCTCCCCCTTCCGCCCCGTCATCGGTTATTTCGGGAACATCGCCGTTGCCGTCTTCCATATCCGTGCCGTCTCCCGAACCGCCTTCACTGTTATTATTCCCCTTTTCTGTGTTTCCACCATCACTCCCCTCTCCTGTTCCTGCGTCTCCGTCTCCCGTTCCCGCATCTCCTTCCCCGGCGTCCTTCCCATCATCTTCCCCGGTATCCGCTGTTTCGCCTTTTTCATCGGGGCCGTCATCTTCTGTCCCGTCATTGTTATCTTTATTCAGATCGTTTCCTTCGGCCTCTTTATCCGAAGCATCCTCATTCCCCTTATCGGAGCCATCATCGTCATTATCCGTTCCGTCCCCTTCCTCTTTATCCGTTCCGTCTCCTTCCCCTTTGTCCGTTCCGTTTCCTTCCCCTTTGTCCGTTCCGTCCCCTCCCTCTTTGTCTGTGCCGTCTCCTTCCTCTTTGTCTGTACCGTCCCCTTCTTCTTTGTCCGTTCCGTCCCCTTCCCCTTTGTCCGTTCCGTCCCCTTCCTCTTTGTCTGTGCCGTCTCCTTCCCCTTTGTCCGCACCATCCCCTTCTTCCTTGTCCGTTCCGTCCCCTTCTCCTTTATCCGTTCCGTCCCCTTCGTCCTTATTACCTTCATCCGGGTCACTGCCGTTTCCAATATTGCTAATCTCAATGTTTTCTTTTACAATATTGCCGCAGGCATCGCGTACCGCTATTTCCACCGTACCGTTTTCCTTCACTTTACACACATTTTCCTTCACCCATGTCTGCCCGCCGTCAAACGAATACGCCTGCACTGCCAGTCCGCTGCCGGGACTCCCGTCCGGCTGTATATCGACCGCTTCCACCCGGATTTCTATTTCCTTAACTTCTTTCTCTGTATCATAAATAATATCGCGTATTTGGGGTGCAGTCCTGTCAATATTGTTAACCGCAACAGACAATGCCGGCTCCCTGTCGTCAATATCCTCATTTTCCACCATCAGGCGCACTGTGTAAACTCCGTTTTCTGTCACGGAAAAACTGCCGGTACAGACGCCCTGCCCGTTCCCGGTATCTCCGTCCCCGGATATGCTTCCATTCCCGCCTTCCCCTGCCTGGGTACCTTCCCATAAAAAAGGCTTTTCAGCAAGCCGCACGAAGCCATCCCCGTTTTCACATACCGCCTGCAGAAGAACCGGCTCACTGCTCCATCCGGAACTGCCCATTGACAAAGAAAACACTGCATAAGGGACGTCTTCCTCCCTGCCGCATCCCAGTTCATGGCCGTCCACGGATTCCTCTTCCTTCCCGCAGGAAAGGGCGTAAGCATCCACATGATCTTCCCCCTTCTCACAGTTCCGGCTGTAAGACTCTACCGTTTCTTCCGTTTTTCCGCAATTTTGTACATAAGCTTCCACCGTTTCCTCTGTCTTTCCGCAGTCTGTCTCATAAACATCCACATCCGTTTCATCCTTCCCGCAGTTTATTCCGTAAGACTCCACTGTCGTTGTATCTTTCCCACAGTTAATTTCATATTCTATAATCGTCCCCTCTTCCAGATTGCATCCCCTTTCCCATGCATCCACCGTAGTTTCCGGATCTTTGCCGCAAAAGAGCGTATATTCCTCAACGGCTTCGTCCATCCCGCAGACTGCTTTCGGATACTCATGGGTATACCCCATATCACGGCAGATCCAGCATATTGTCCGTGTTTCTGTTGCCGTTTTCTTATCACAGTTCTTATGGCTGAAATTTGCTTCAAATGTAACATGCTGTGCCGTGCCATGCAGCGGACAATCCGCGTCCTGTTTGCTTATAATTTTCATTCCGCCTTCATAGGCTGCCGTACACTCTGCAGTACCGTAACATTCCTCTTTATGTGTATGGTATACCGGCATGTAACAACTGCCGCCCGACACACTGTCCCCTATATGGGTATGATATACCGGTACACTGTAACAGCCCCCGCCTGATATTTCACTCCCGGTATGTGTATGCCGCACGGCTTTGCCGTAACAGCCCCCGCCGTTCACTGCATCCCCTGTGTGCTCATGCTTTATTTCCTTGCTGTAACATCCTCCCCCTGCATTTTCACTGCCGGTGTGGGTATGGTATACCTTTTTGCCATAACAGCCGCCGCCCTCTTTTTCGTTTCCCGTATGGGTATGGTATACTTTCTCCCCATAACAGGCGCCTCCTTCCGTTTCGTTTCCTTCGTGGACATGATAATTCTTCTTTCCGTAACAGCCGCCGCCCTCTTCTTCATTGCCTGTATGCTCGTGATATATCGGTTCCTTATAGCAGGCGCCTCCGCCGCCGGGATCCCCTTCGTGCATATGCAGGATATCCTTTGTATAACAGCCCGTACCATCATCTGCATTTCCGATATGCACATGGTATAATTTCCGTTCTGCCCTTATCCCGTTCCCGCCTGACGCCGTTCCTCCCTGCGCGCTGATTTCCCTGGCTTTTACCAGAAGGTTACCAACGGTATTTTTCTGCGCTTTATTTATGCTGTATAAATTCCCCTGTGCCTGAACCTGTGCCGGCATGGCAAGAACCGCTGCCAGAAGTACTGCTCCGGCCCTTTTCCACAACCTTCCGAAATATCCTTTTGCATTCGGCTTACATTCCGAATAATAATTTCTCTTTTCTATATACTCCATTTTAATCCTCCTATTCCAGTCCCGCCTCCGCCCTGCGAATGCCCCTATATTGGGAAGGATTTCCGCACGCTTCCGCGCACTGAAATCCTTCCGGGCTTTCTCCGGGCTCCGGCTGTTTTCCAATACCAACTTATTCCATCCTCAATTTCCGTACAAAAAAACCTGTCCTCTGGATGTCATTCTACATACATTCCAAAAGACAGGTTCCACATCAGGGCTCTGTACTTAAAATTTCTGTGCAAATTTCTAACAGTATTTTTTCGGGAATACATAGCAAAGAACATAGGCGCAGCAGGCTGCACTGAGGACTTGTGGCATGTACTTCGGGAAAACCAACTGGAACATCTTCACAAGAAATTTGGATACAAAGCACCTGCCCTATCCGCATCCCTTATCAGGCGGATAAATCAGGGCTATGAAAACTTTATCACGTTTTATTTTCCATTCACGAATATCTCATATATGTATCGTATCGCATCAGATACCCGTTGTCAATACTTTTTTCATTTTACTTTTTCCATTTTTACTTTTTTCAGTTAGAGCCTGTTTAAAATCTCATTTCCACCATCTATACACGTTGTAACCGTTTCACCATTTTGCGAGATCTTTGCCTCTCACAAACTGTGGTGCACATCTGGCGAAAAGCAGATTTTAAACAAGCTCTAAAACATCAGCAAACTCTTCATCCCATAATACAAGCCCGGATTCGAACTGCGCACATTGACGCTCAAGTCCCCATTCCCGAAAACAACTCCCAGGCCATAAAACGCCTGCAGCACACAGATACACCCCAGAAGCAGCATCAGGCTGTTTCTCCTTCCTGCTCCGTTGCTCACTTCCCATATGCAAAACAGCATAAATACGGATGCGCACAGCACCCCCCATACCATATCCACCATATAACGCTGCAAAATTCCGGCGCCGGTCACATCCGCAACTCCAAGAATGACAGGCACGGCCAGATTTGCCAGAACAAACCCGTATACCCCCTTATGCCTGAACAGCCTCTTTTCACGCTGCAGCAATACCAGCAGCCAGGCAAGCGCGTTGCATACCAGCATCCCCCCATAGGTATACTCTGCGTTCAGCTTCCCCATATAAGTACCGGATCCAATCTGTATCCCCTGCAGAAACGGGAATTCACTGCTTACCGCCGGAGGGTTAAAAAAGTAATGCCACACCCCAAGCAAAGCCTGGTGCAGATTAAACCCCCGTCTCGTCATATCATTGCTCGTAAGGCTGTACGCAGCCCCGAAATCAAACGGGGAACCAAACCGCGCCGCATTATAATACATAATCCCCGCCGCCACCAGCAAATACGGAAGGCAGATACTGATAGTCTCCAGAGGGTTCTTTCTCCCGAACAATTCCCTCTTCTTCACTACCTCATCCCAGAAAAGCGGCACCGCCAGGAACGAAAATAACAGCATCTGCGGACGGCAGCCCGCTACCAGGGCCATACAGAATGAACCAAGCAGATAAGCCACCTTTCTGTGCCTGGGATGCAGGGTGTATTTCCCTTTTATCCAAAGCCAGAGCCCTGCTACCGTAAACATATTCGCCGCCATTATCGGCGTATCATACAGATCCGGCCTTGCTATCACAAACAGGTAATTCCCGCTGCATACGGTCAGCGCACACGCCATAAGGTAAAGGAAAAAAGGCGTATTCACAAACCAATGTTTTACCACCTCCCGGTAAAACGCAAACACCGCCAGTATAAAACCGCAGTAAAAAATAAACACCGCCAGATAATTCGGCAAATGATGCCCGGTCAGCAGATAACATGGCAAATACAGCAGCAGTTCCGGCACAATACCGAAATACACATAATATTTCCCTTCCCTGTAAGCATAATCCGCCTGGTAGGGAATGCCGTTTGCCTGCAAATAAATCGTATCATAAGGATTTTCCGCCTGCAGCAGCCCCTCCGAAGGCTGCGCCGCCAGGCTGAAACTCCCGCCCGCTATCGCCTCCGCCAGTTCCTGATACTGTTTGTGATGCGGCCACGGCGACGTAATACAGACCGGATTCACATGTGCCAGGAGCCATGCCAGCCCCATCAGAAGCAGAATCGCGGCGGCAGTCGCCAGCCTCTGCCTCTTCGAACCAATCCACTTCCCGGCTACCCGGCTGCCCCGCCCGATACTTCTTGCATAATGGCCCAGGCAAAGCACCGCCCACGCCAAGGCAAACCTCTCCAAACGGAACACAAAAGGAACCCGCACATTGGCATGGATCCCCTGTACCGTCACCAGACAGCCCGCCGGGACCGTCAGCCCTATGCTGACCTCCGATACTTTCCCCGCCGGATGGATACGGGTATAATGGGTTCTGGCAAGCTCCGGAACCCATACCTGTTCCGGCAGATAATAAGGATAATAATTCCCCTCATCCGCCAGCCCTATCGTATACGGCACCAAAACTTCCGGTTCGGAAAGCTCCAATCCTATCCAAAGGTTATGTATCTCCCTGCCCGCCCCATCCATATACAGCGTCAAAGCCCCCTCCGCCGTCTCATAAACCTTCCCCTCCGGCCTATCCGGCATTACCTCCGTGCCGCCCTCCACGCGGATGTCGTCAAAAACTATCGGATCCCGGAATACCATACTCCTCCATGCCGAAAAATTAAACAGGAACACTTCCGCCGCTAATGCCGCCAGTAAAAGCAGTATCCGGATTTCCCAGGGCTTTCTGTCCCTGCCGCTTATTCTCCTTCGCGCTTTCCATAACATATCCTTATATCCTCCATTTTCCCGGCAAATTTTTCCGCACAACTCTGCAAAACAAACGCCGCACCAATCCCGGCCGCCACATATACCCACCGGAATGCCTCCACTCCTCCCGGCACATACACATACCCGACTTCCGCCAGGAATACCGCTTTATCAAAGTCCCGGCACCAGGGCGTCATCATACCGATCCCATACATAACGCCTTTCACCGCCAGGAAACCCAGAATATGATGCATCATCACCGCATAAGTATTCCTGCCCACCCATTCCGCAACAGGAAGCCGCCCAAGCAGAGGCGCCGTTATCTTTGCAGCCCTCAGCCAGAAAGCTATGCCTGTCACCGTCGTCAGGTAAGGAATCACCGGGCCGTTGGCAAACCCGGTACACCAAACGGTGCTGTACGCCAGCCCTCCGTTCGTAAACACAATCGCCAACTGTACCGCAAAAAGAACGGCATAATAAATACCATTCGGCACAGTATCATATTTCTCCAGCTTTTTCCTGTAAAAATGCCCCATCTCATAACATGGCAGCATAAACAGGATCCTTCCCGGGAACTTATAATATCCCCAAACATGCCCTCCGGCTGCAAGCCAGACTGTCCCTATCCCGGCCGCAAGGTATCCGGCCAAAAGCAGCCATTCCTTTTCCAGGTGCAGCAGCCCGGAAACCTTACGTATGCAGACATTCAGCATTTCCACGCAGAACAGGGCCGGTACGAACCAAGCCGGGAAATTCCACCCAAACTGATGCCCTCCCAAAAAAGGTTCCGCCAACAGCGTCCGGAGACTAATCCCCTGCCCAACCAAAAACCCCGCCTTATGAAGCACCATAGCCAGCAGCCCGTAAAGAAGGTTCCATATATAATAAGGAAGCAAAAGCCTGCGCGCTTTCCGCTTCACGTAATCCCCAATCCCCTGCTCCGCCCTCTCCTCGTAAAAATACCCTGAAATAAAGAGGAAAAGCGGCACATGGAAGGAGTAGTAGGGGAATAACCCTCCCATATCCAATATATGAAAATCCGCATGCCCTGCCACCACCAGCAAAATACCGATTGCAGACAATATACGGAATGTTCCGTTCACTTCCCTTTCACGCATCCCTGCCCCCATCCTCCTGATCGTATATCTCAATCCGGACCATCGAAAGACGCCGGCACTTAGGCGCCGTGTTTTGGCGCTACACTACATGACATCCGACAGAAAACATTTTTCAAACCCACTCCAGGAACCAAGTATTATCTTATTATACAAAAAAATCGGGAAATATGCTATAATGAAATGAATTATGACAAAATTTGCGTATCGGCCGGTTACAGTTCACTCCCAATGTCATTAACTTAAGCTTCCCGAGGCGCTGCAGACCACATATCTCATCCGGACGCGCTTTCGCTCAGCGGCAGACGCAACGGTACTAAGGCGCCAAAACACGGCGCCTAAGTGCCGGCGTCTTTCAATGGTCCGGATTGAGATATATGGTCTGCAGCGCCCCGAAAAGCTTAAGTTAATGACATTGGTTCACTCCCACGCCCTATGCGCGGCCCTGGCACCTCATCTGATTTTTTTTGCATCGTTTTGAATGATGTCCGGATACCGATACCTGAAAGGATATTACCTATATGCTGCCCAAACTGCCTTTTTCCAGAGTTTTATCTGCCCTTAAATCCAGAAAAACCGAAACCTCCATCCTTCTCATGCTTGTACTGTTCTGCGCCTTTACCACGCTTATGCAGGGAAGCCCCGCGCTTGCAGGCCTGCCCGGCAGCCGGATCAAAGGCGGATGCCTCTTCCTTCTTTTCCTTACTTTCGCCGCCGCCATTTTCCTCCATGCCAGGCATAAACTCACCGAAGACCGTATGGTTTTCCTCCTTCTTTTCGGCGGTATGCTGCTGCGCTGCTGTTACGTACTGCTGTCCGGCCTGTATGACAGGCAGCATGACGAAGGCGTATATACCGGAATTGCCACCGCACAGATAAACCCGGGCCATATCGGCTATATTGAATATATTTATAAATTCCGCAAACTGCCCGATATGAACCCTTACGAACTCTTCTCCTATTACCACCCGCCCCTCCATTACATACTGTCCGGGCTATGGCTGATTTTCCTGACTTCCCTCGGAATGGCGGAAGATACGGCATTTGAAAACCTGCAGGTCCTGCCCCTGTTCTACTCCGGCCTGTTTATGCTGCTTACCTGGCGCATCCTGAAACGCGCCCATGCCGGCGGGAAAGGGCTCTGCACCGGCTTACTCCTTGTTGCCGCCCACCCTGCCCTCATCATTATGTCCGGCAGCATAAACAACGACATGCTCTCCACCCTCCTGCTGGCCGCCGCCATCCTCGCCGCACTCCGGTGGATTCAGTCAAACACACTCGGCAGCCTGCTCCTTATCGCCGCCTCCATAGGATTTGGCATGTTATGCAAAATAAACACTGCCGTTATCGCCCTCCCCACAGGGCTTATTTTCCTGTTGGATTTTATCCGTGTACTGCGCACCGGAAAAAAACAAAATATCCTCCGCTCCCTGCGCAGCTACGTCCTGTTTGGCTGTACTGCCGGATCCGTCGGCCTGAGCTGGATTGCCCGCAACCTGATCCGTTTCCGCGTAAAGCCCGGGATCTCTTCCGCCACGGAAAGCTCCGTTATGTATACAGGGAATTACAGCATATGGGAAAGGATAGGGATCCCTGCCCTGTCCGACTGGCATTTCGCTTTCCCCTTCCATCCCCTGAGCGGGGACGCCATCCACAACACCTGGGTTATCATGTTCCAGACCTCCCTGTTTACGGAAGAATACCCCGCAAACCTTACCGGCCTTTCCCTGTTTTTATGCCAAACTGCCTATATTGCCGCCATACTCTCCGCCACGGCCTCCGCCGTACTTTTCCTCGCCGCCCAATACACAAAATGGCGCGGCGGGACAAAAAAAACAAGAGAGGAAGCGCTCTTCCTCTCCACAGGCTACCTCGCCTTTTTACTCAGCTTCGCCTTATTTGCCCTGAAATACCCCTACACCTGCAGCAGTGATTTCCGCTACATAACCATCTGCCTGGTCTACATTGCCATAGGGCTTGCAGACAGCAGGCAGCTATACCCCGGAAAAGATCTCAAAGGCATCTGCTCCCGCATCACCCATGCCGGCATCTGCCTCACTTTAGCTGCCATGACAGCCATATACCTGACCTGGGAACAATGGTAAGCCAATGTCATTAACTTAAACTTCCCGTGGTGCCACGCCACAGCAACACCAACCCGGCCAATCGAGTAGGGAAGAGCCATCTTCCCCTACTCGCGCGCCGGGCACCCGTCAGCTCTTGCTGACATTTTTCCTTTGGGTGCCCGCGTGCATAAAAAATCCGGAAAAATGCCTTCTCTCCAAGGCCTTCTTCCACGTGAAAAGAAGCTCTTAAACGGTAAAGAACACCGTTGCGGCTTCTTTTCACGTTAACAGGCGGGAAACCGGAACAATTTCATATCCCAGCTTCTCCAGCTCCGTAAGAAGGGAATCCAGCGCATCCGCCGTATACCTGGCGCCGCTGTGGCACCGGATAATACTTCCATTCCCCAGTTCCTCACTTTCCAGTACATTTTTCAATATGGCATCCACCCCATAATCCTTCCAGTCATAGCTGTCCACATCCCACAGCACAGACATATACCCGCATTCCATCGCATTGTCAATCACACCTGTATCAAAATCCCCAAACGGCGGGCGGAACAGGGACATTTCATACCCTGTCAGCTCCTGCACGCGTGTATGGGTTTTCCGTATGTCTTCCAGGCATTCCTCCGTACTTAACTGGGAAAGATTCTTACGGCTTTCGCTCTGGTTTCCTATATCATGCCCTGCTTGTGTCAGGGTAATGACACAAAAAATTCCACCTGTGCGGTTGGCGCCCTGTGCCCTCCCGGCTGCCCCTGGCTGCACAGGAAAAGAAAAATCCATTCAAAAAAATGATGAGATTTCTTACGGCTTTTCCGGATAGATTTGCTGCCGTTTCTGGCGGAGCAACCGCCTGGCAGCAAATCTATCTGGAAAAACCGTTAGAAATATCTCATTTTTGCAGTTGGATTTTTCTTTTCCTGTGCAGCCAGGGGCAGCCGGGAGGGCACAGGGCGCCAACCGCACAGGTGGAAAAAATTACTATATTTTCAGTCTCTCCCGGAACTCCCACTTAATTTCAACCACCTTCTCTGCACATACATCAACGCTGTCCATCAGGCACCGTAACAACTCCTGCCTATCTTCCGGGAATTCTATCCATTCCATTGTAAAAGTACCGCCCGCCCCAATTTCCTCCATCCTCTGTTCCAGCCTGCTTTCCTCCGCCTCCAATCCTGCCAGCTCTTCTTCCAGCTTTTCCGCAAGCTCCGCTTCCCGTTCCTTCCCTGCAAGATACTCTGCCTTATCCATTTTCCCCTGCCTGAACTGATGGTAAAGCTGCTTCATCTCTTCCCGCTTTTTTTCAGCCTGCCTCTTCTTCCTTTTCATCTCCGGCAAAAGTCCCTTACGCCTCTTTTCGCACAAATCCTCTATCCTCCGGAAAATCTCTTCCTTTTCTCCCGTCCCGTCCAATGACCGGAGCCGGCTCTCCGCTGCTTTCCATACAATCCCCTCCAGCTCCGCTTCCGGAATGCTTCCCACATTCCTGTGTTCCGTGATTTTCTGATACCTGCACCGGAACCTTTTCTTCTCCCTTACCATAAGCCGCCCGCATTCCCCGCACCGCACAAGCCCCTTGAGCGGAAACTGCCGTGCCCGGTCGTGTTTTACCTGCTTCATCCTCTCCTGTACTTCCCGGAAGGTATCCCTGTCTATGATTGCAGGATGGGCATTCTCCACACGGATACGTTCTTCCTCCGGCACATAGATACGTTTTCCGCTCCCCAGAGGGCCATTCCTGTAAGCGCCGGAAGATAGCACACCTGCATAAGTCTCATTCCTCAAAATCTGCCTGAGCGTAGTAGGGAGCCAGACGCATTCCCTTCCTGCAAAGGGCTTTTCCTTAAAAGCGGCATCCTTTCCACTGCGCAGAACCCCTTTATTGATCTTGTGCTGCTTCGGGGACGGTATCCCTTCCCCGTTCAGTTCCCTTGCCAGCTCCGTAAGCCCCTTCCCTGAAAGATATTCCCTGTATATCCTCTGCACGATCCCCTTTGTCTCCCCGTCCGGTGTGAGAAATCCCTCCTCATCCCTCCGGTAGCCATAAAGCGGGACAGAACCCACATACAGCCCCTTTTTCCTCCGCACAGCAAGGGATGACTTTATCTTGTCCGAAATATCCTGGCTGTAGAGGGAATAGGCAAGGTTGCGGAAAGGCACATCGATATCCGGTGTCTTTCCCCTGTATTCCTCACTGTCATAGCCGTCATTTACCGCTATAAAACGCACCTGCATAAACGGGAAAATATGCTCAATATAATCGCCAAGTTCAATATAATCTCTTCCGAACCGGGAAAAATCCTTGACAACGACACACTGTATCTCCCCCTTCTTTACCCCATCCATCATCTTTGCAAAACCGGGCCTTTCAAAACCGGTTCCTGAATAACCGTCGTCTACATATTGGACCATATGGCTGTCCGCAAACTCCTGCTTCTTTTTTAAAAACCCCATCAGAAGCTTTCTCTGATTGCTGATGCTGTTGCTCTCATCCCTGGCCAGCCCATTTCCAATGGCTTTTTCATCTTCCTTTGAAAGTCTCATATATAAAGCAACTGTCATTTCTCCTGCCCTAGAGCGTGTTTGAAAAATCATTCCCATCATCTGCACGCGTTGTAACCGCTTCACCACTTTGCGCGATATTAAGACCAAATTAGTCTTGACTAAATTAGTCTTGACCACTTGGTCTGCCAAATTCAGGTTACATAGCCCGCTATGCGCCCTTCATTTGGCAAAGCATATATGCTTTTAATCTCCCACAAATTGTGACGCACATATGCTGGAAAGCATTTTTCAAACACGCTCTAACCCCTCCTCTCCGCTGTTCGATACCACTGCCTGGAAATTTCCGCAATCCCGCCTATTCCGTTCTTCCGTCTCCAGCCGCCTTTCAATATATCCGCAGTCTTCTTTGCCTTATCAACCGAATGCTGCCTTACTCCCCTCTCATACCGGCCATGTGTCCATTATGGTTATATAATAAGTCCGAATTGGTTATATGCCGACAGAAAACTGACCAATAATGTTACTGTTGATTACATGCTTGGCAACAGTGAAACTGTTATGTCTTCTTTTACAAAATATGAAATGGATCTTGTCATGGCTGCGAGGGAAGCAGACGACCGTGCACGGGAAGATGCCCTGGCCACACTGCGTTCCCACCGGATACGAAAGAAAAAGATACACCACGCCTCCCTCATTCGGGGCAAACCTCTCACAAACTGTGGCGCACATCTGGCGAAAAGCAGATTTAAACAGGCCCGGAACAACCGTTCGCACTGTCTCCCGCATCTTTAAAGTCCAATACCACCTCCACCCTTTTCCCGTCATACAAATATATCCTGTCTACAAATACGGAAGCCATCTGCGCTGTCAGCTTTTCCCCCTCCTGCGGCGCAGCTGCATCTTTATAAGACAAGGCTTCCTTTATACGCCCTGCCTGTTCCTTTTCCAGCCGTTCAAGAAATGCTGCCTTTTCTTC
The DNA here is from genome assembly GCA_947385425.1 of uncultured Lachnospiraceae bacterium. GTDB lineage: Bacteria > Bacillota > Clostridia > Lachnospirales > Lachnospiraceae > Kineothrix. The sequence continues at coordinate 40,171 of CANDKY010000009.1, forward strand.
CAACTGCGCTTTCCTCCCTTCATGATAACGCATCCCATCCTCTATCTTCTGTTTTTCCTTCCGGTACCACGCCCTATTACCGTCCGGAATCCTGGCGTTTGAGATACCCCCGGCACTGTTATCTCTCGTGCCGCGCGCCTTATTGCGGTATTCCTTATACAGGAGCAGCTTTTTATTTTTCCCCTGCAGGACTTCCCTCTCCTCCATCCGCCTTTCCTTCTCCATATCCCTGCGCAGCTTCCGGAAAAATTCGCTGTGGAAGCGTGAAACCATACCTTCCAGACATCCCGCCCGGTGGATGGATGCCATAACAGCCTGGCAGACGATTGCTTCCAAATCCTTTTCAGAGATAGACTTTGAAGTACATTCCCACGCTCCCTTTTCCCGGTAAGTCCTGCAGCGGTATCGGTAAATACGAACTTTCCCGGCCTTCCTCCGGTAGTTCGTCCCCATCCTTGAAGCAGGCACAAGGCAGTCCCCGCAGAATACCTTCCCTCTTAACAGGTTTGCCGGGCGGATGACAGCCTCCCCCCGGGCATTCATTGCCTTATGCCGCTCCTTCCTTACCTTTAAGATTTCCTGTACCAGGCTGAAATCATGTTCCGTCACAATAGCTTCATGGGTATTCTCCGTTATCTTCCATTCCGATTCCTCCAGCATATGGACGCCGGACCCGTCAACCTTGGATTCCTTCCATTTATGGAGGGCCATATGCCCGGCATATGCCATATTCTGCAGGATAGCGTTTACCGTAAACTCATTCCAATAGCGGCGCTCCCTCGCCTGCCGGTAAAACTCCCCTGTATCCCGATAGGCTTTCGGCGGGTTGATCTTCTTTTCCGTCAGCCTCTTCACAATAGCCGCTGCCGAATCCCCCTGCACAGTCCAGGCAAAAATATCCCTTATGATCCCTGCCGGCTTTTCATCCGGCACAAACCTTGTCTTCCTTTCATCAGCAAATGCATATCCGTAGGGCGCATATCCTCCGTCATACTCCCCGCTCTCCTGCTTTGCCGCATAACTGGACGCCACTTTTACGGAAGTATCCTTGGCAATATACTCATTTACAAGGTTCTTTAAGATAACTGCCAGCTTTTTATCCGCACTTTCTTTGTCAAAACTGTCATACCCGTCATTTATGGAAATAAACCGCACCCCGAGGAACGGGAACACTTTTTCCAGATAATTCCCCACTTCGATATGATCCCTGCCAAATCGTGAAAAATCCTTTACAAGGATGCAGTTGATATTCCCTTTCCTCACCTCCGCAAGCAGGCTGTCGAATGCCCGGCGGTCAAACCGGGTGCCGCTGATCCCGTCGTCTTTATATTCCTTCACAAGAAAAAACTCATCCCTGCCCTTTATATAATCGCGCATAAGCATCTGCTGACTGGTGATGGAATCGCTCTCCGTAACAGAACTGTCAACGGAAAGCCTCGCATAGGTTGCGGTTCTGAACAGCCGGTTTCCGGCGGGGGATTCTGCTATCCCCCCCGCCGGAAGCCCCTCACGGGCAGTACTCCTGATCGCCTGCCTTGCCCTGTCCCTAACCCTTGCCATTGCACGGCCCCCTTTCCGCCATCCAATCCCGGCAGAGGAACGAAAGCTCCACGCGTTTCCCCTCGTATACCCATATTTTGTCGATCAGGGAGCATATAAAACTGCGCCATACACCGTCTCCTGCATCGGGAAACCAACTCCCTGCATCCTTAAAACCGGCAAGCCGCTGCCTGGCCTCCCTGACTGCATCGCCCGCCTTCCCCAGCCTTTCCCTCCTCTTCCGGATCTGCCCTTCCAGTTCTTCGCAGCGCCCGGAATAAAAAGCCCTCATCTCTTCATACTCTTCTTCCGAAAGCAGCCCCTCCTCCCTGTCTGTGCATAGCCCTGACAGCATACCGGTAGTTTCCGCAAGCTCCTGTTCCAGCTCCGGCAGCCGGGCATCCGTCAGGGAAAACGGCCGCATCCCCTCCATTGCATCCTCTGCCGCCTTTCTGATTTCCTCCGCATCCGCTGCCATCCGTATCTGTCCCTTCACAGCCTCTGTGACAAGCGAGGCAAGCTCCTGCTCTTTGATACTGTGCCTTGTACAGCCTTTCTCTACATTGTAAGTCCTGCAGATGTAAAAAATGGACTGCTTTCCTTTATAGGCAGTCTTTCGGCGTATCATCTGCCTGCCGCAGTCCGGGCAGTAAAGGATACCGCTGAAAAGATATACCCCTTCCTGCCCCGGATTCACCCTTGTATCCTTTTTCAATAACCCCTGCATGGTATCAAACTGCTTTTCCCCGATCAGGGCTAAATCCTCCTGCCTGTATCTGCTCTGCTCCGATTCCGGTTTTGCCGCCATCTTTTTAATTTTATGGTTGACGCGCTCCTTCTTCCCCTGCACCACCAGCCCCTTGCACAGCGGATTCGACAGTATCCTTCCTACCGCCGCAGGGCTCCACCTGGAATACAGGCCCTTCTGAAAACCGCTCTGATAACGGATGCCGAGACTGCGCTTGTAATCCGCCGGGGCAGGGACTCCAAGGGCGTTGAGCCGCTCCGCTATCCTGCTGTTGCTCATGCCGTCCAGCTTCCACCGAAAGATAAGCTTCACATTCTCCCCGGCCACGGGGTCGGCTACCAGCTTATTACGGTTGCTGCTATCCTTCCTGAACCCATAGGATACATATGCCCCCGTGTATTCCCCATTCTCCCGTTTGCTCTCAAGATGGCTCTTTATCTTCACTGAAAGATCCGCGCTGTAAGCATCATTGACAAAATTCTTTACCGGTATGACTATATTCTTCTCCGTCCGGTCTGCGGTCAGGGAATCGTAATGGTCAGTGACCGCAATAAACCGCACCCCCGCCGCCGGGAAGATCCTCTGCAGATACCTCCCGGCTTCTATATACTCCCTGCCAAAACGGGAAAGATCCTTCACAATAATGAGATTGACCTTTCCCGCTTCCATATCCTTTATCATCTCCTGAAAAGACGGGCGCCGGAAGTCAGAACCGGTATACCCGTCGTCCACATATTCCTTATAGACATGGATATCCTCCCTGTTTTTCAGGAAATCATGTATCAGCCGCTTCTGGTTGGTAATGCTGTTGCTCTCTCCCTTGCGGCTGTCGTCGCATACATCCCCGTCCTCTTTGGAAAGGCGCAGGTATACTGCCGCCGTATAAAGCTTCTCTTTCATTGCCAAATCCCCTTCTTTCCGCCTGTGCGGCAGGTTTTGTACGTGTTCCCCAGAGGACTGCCGTACAGACAGCGCTTTTTACCAACAGTTTCTTAGATCGCATTTGAAAAATCCTTCCCACCCTCTGCACACGGTGTAACCGCTTCACCGCTTCGCGCAATATAATGAGATTTAAACCAGACTCTTACAGCCCGGCCGCCGCCATGTGTTCTATATACTCCTTCAAACGGTCTGTCAGCGTTGCATCCGTATCCGCAAAGCTCAATTTGACAACATATTCCCCCTGCCTGTACAGGTATGGGTTCCTGATCTGTCTGAGAAATTCCTTCTTCTTTTCAATACCGCTTAAACTATTGTCTATTTCAATCTTCAGAATATCAGCCAGGGCGTCCCTGTCAACCTCCCGTATGTCCGACTCCTTCATTTTTTCCAGGGCACCCGGCTCAATACATTCCGGCACACTCTCTGCCGCTTCCTCCGCATACCCTTCTTCCGCTGATAATATTCGGTTATCTTTCTCTTTTTCTTTTCCCAAGGCTTCCGATCCACCCAGATTGTTTGTACCAGTATATTCCCTCCCTGTTTGTCCGTATTCCCCCGTAAACTATTTCCACCTGTGCGGTTGGCGCCCTGTCCCCTCCCGGCGGCTCTGGCTGCACAGGAGAAAAAATCCATTCAAAAAATGATGACATTTCTTACGGCTTTTTCGGACAGATTTGCTGCCGTTTTTGGCGGAGTCACCGCCTGGCAGCAAATCTGTCCGGAAAAACCGTTAGAAATATCTCATTTTTGCAGTTGGATTTTTCTTCTCCTGCGCAGCCAGAACCGCCGGGAGGGGACAGGACGCCAACCGCACAGGTGGAACTATTTTGCGGCAATGACATTACCGGTACTCCTGCATTCCTGTCTCATAGCAAAGTATCCAATCAGTACCGTCCACACATAAGCGCAGGTCTTAGGGATCATCAGCATCCCGATGAATGGAATGACATCCGCCCACAGCACCACCGGGATATAGAAGCCAAAGCTAAGCACAATAGTCAGCCACATCCAGCGGAATGCCTGATCCCCACGCCCCCGTGCACTGCGATAGAACAGCACCACCACCAGAAGGCCCAGCAAAGCAAAGGGGATATTGCGGTAAATGCCCCAGGAGAGGGGCGCTTCGGCGCTGAGCCACTGGTTCTGAGGCATCATGCACAGAGCAATGCGCACACCGGCAAGGCCATACACAGCGGCGGTCAGGCTTCCCTTGCCCCTGATCTGATACCGCTGCCTCCAGACATAGTACAGCAGCACATAAAAAATTGTCATCGTCACCGAAGTGATCCATTTTCCAAGCCCCAGAGGGACCGTATAGTTTTCCAGCCCCGTTGTACACAGCGCCAGGGCACGGGGAACCAGGTGGAAAGAATCGCCTGCCCCCAGCACTACCGCCATCCAGCCAAACAGCCGGAATTGACATTCCCCCCTGCTGCCCCGGATCATCAGGATACCGACAGTAATGACTGAAATCAGATAAACAGTGTCAAATAAGGTTTCTACAAATGCCTGCATAATTTATCCTCCTTTATTCTCAATTTTATTTTGAACTTCGGCAGCGGCAAATACCGCCCTCCCAAAGTTACCCCTTAGTTCCAATGTCATTTACTTAAGCTTTTCGTGGCGCTGCAGACCATATATCTCAATCCGGACCATCGAAAGACGCCGGCACTTAGGCGCCCTGCCCTTTTAATGAACAATGTTCAATTTCCCGGAAAAAAATACCACAATGAAGTGGTTTTTTAATAAAGAATCCTGTTGACAAGCTCCAGCACCGTTCCGGGATCATAATCCTGCCGCAGCAAAGCGGACAGCATCAGGGAAAATAAGACATTGGCAAATTTCTCCGCCGTAAACTGCTCTGTAAAGGCATCAGGCCGAATCCTACTATCCTGCTCCAGGACAGAACACAGCTCTTTCAAAATATGCTGCCAGGTCTGCTGCATACGCTGTTTCCCGTCCGGCTTATCCTCCCGCATGAACCCCAGGGAATGGAGGGTAAAAAATCCGGGATACTGCCTGCCGCCATACTCCATCCGTCCATACATCCAGATAATGCATGCCTGCGTATCCTGAAATACACCCCCATCCTCCGGGCGGTGAAATATCTCACGCCAGACACTCTCTACCGTGGCCCCCACCAGCGCCGCTTTGGAATCAAAATAATTGTAGATAGAACCCACGGATACCCCGCAGGCCGCCGCAACCGAACGGATATTGACAGCAGGCCATCCCTGTTGCTGAATAAGCTTCCGGCTGGTTTTCAAAATCTCATCCTCTGATGTTACAATAGTATTCATCCCATCACCCCAATATGAACAATGTTCATTATAGCCTAAATCCATTGTATTGTCAAGTTACAGTTTACTGTAACCTTGTCAATAGATGGCTTACTATTCCAGCATTTTAGCTTACTATTCCAGCATTTTAGCTATTGACAGGTTTGAATATTCATGTTATCCTGTATCTACTCTTTGCACTGCATATAAATCTACAGTACAAACTGAACAGGCCGTGACGGACGTCATGGAGTCGGGTCACATAAGTGGCAGTGGAATCTTCATCCACGGGACAGTAGCTGCTAATACTGTCCGTGGGTGTTTTTTATGCTCTTCATAAGGGCACTCTTCTAAAATCCCCACATATATTGGTGTCATAGAGCTATCTTAGGAACTGTATGTAAATAACCTGTGACAGTTGCGCCGGATTTTTCTCTGAGTGTGCAAAATTACTACGTAATTACCCAAAATCGGGCGCATAGCGGGCTATGTAACTGATTTTGGGTTGGTGCAATCGGAGAAAAAGATCAGCAAATAGCATAGGTTATTTACATACAGTTCCTTACATTTGGGAGGTAACTTGATATGGATAAAAAAAGGAGCAGGAAAAAGGGGAATGACGGTTTTACGGGTGATTTCCGGAGAGTGGCTGACAGGGTGGGCACTGTGAGTATTATAGGTAATATGATACTTTCAGGATTTAAGCTCATAGCAGGTATCGCGGCCCATTCCAATGCGATGATCAGTGACGCGGTCCATTCTGCATCGGACGTATTCAGTACAGTAGTAGTAATGATTGGGGTCAGGCTTGCTTCAAAAAAAGCGGACAAAGAACATCCCTACGGACATGAACGTATGGAATGTGTGGCGGCTATTATACTGGCAATGGTTCTTTTTATGACAGGGCTTGGTATTGGGATGGAAGCATTGAGAAATATCCTGTCCGGCAGTTATAATGAACTGCAGGTGCCGGGGCTTTTAGCGCTGGCTGCGGCGGTAATATCCATTATTGCCAAAGAGGCGATGTTCTGGTATACAAAAATTTATGCGGTCAAAATTGATTCCAGCGCATTGCTGGCAGATGCATGGCACCACCGTTCCGACGCCTTTTCTTCCGTAGGGGCTTTGATAGGAATTGTAGGGGCAAGACATGGCTTCCCGGTTATGGACTCTGTTGCCAGCCTGGTGATCTTTGTATTTATCGTAAAGGCTGCGTATGACATTTTCAAGGATGCCGTTGACAAAATGGTGGATCATTCCTGTGATGAAGAAACGGAAAAGCGTATTTACGAATTTGTTATGAAGAACAGGGAAGTGATGGGCATAGACTCCCTGCATACGCGTATTTTCGGCAATCGGATGTATGTGGACATAGAAGTCGCCGTGGATGGCTCTTATACTCTGAGAAGGGCCCATGAAATCGCAGAAGAGGTACATGAGGACATTGAAAGGAATTTCCGGAAAATTAAACATATCATGGTGCATGTGAATCCGGCGCAGGCAGACAAGGGATAGCGGAAGAGCAGCAAAAAGAATTTCCCTTGTGTCATTATTACGACTCAATCACCTGCCGCCAATATTGCCTTCACATCCTCCGGATAATTTTCCACCCATCCCCCGGTCAGGAAAAAGGTGGCATGGATACCGTGCCGTTCCAGAATCCCCAATATCCGCTCCACATCCCCATTCCCTCCGGCCGCATCAAAAGTCAGCGCCACCTGCTTCCTGTCCGTTTCCACGCGGTATATCGGATTCGCCTGCCCTCCCATGCTTGTCACAGTAACCGCCCCCGGCAATACCACCATCACACCTTTGACAATCGCCAGGATCGCCAGGGCAAATACCATCACCCATATTCCTTTTGCAAGCCTCATCGTCCTGTAATCCTCCTGCGCCAGCCCTTCTTCCGGCTTCCGCCCTGCACCTGCTTCTTTACCTGCATCCTGTTTTTTTAACTCTCCCATAAAAAACCGCCACATACTTGATTGTTATTCAAGTATATGACGGACTGCTTTTCCTATATTCTGGTACTCCGTGCTTGAAGTTCCCATGCATATTTTCGAGGATGTTCTTACTTGCTTTCCACCTCCCACATATTGTGGCGCATGTCTGGCGGAAAGCATTTTTCAAACACGCTAACGTTTTCTCTCCTTCTGCGCTATTTTCACCAGCAGCCTTACCACCATCTCCATATCCTCCACACAGGCGTACTCAAACCTGCCATGGAAGTTCTGGCCTCCCGTACATAAATTCGGGCAGGGAAGCCCCATGAAAGACAGCCTTGCACCGTCCGTCCCGCCCCTGATGGGCACTACCTCCGGCACAATCCCCAACTCCCTCATTGCATCTTCCGCATCCTCCACCAGATGCATATGCTGCTCTATGACTTCTTTCATATTATAATAGGAATCCTTCAAATCAACAGCAAAAGTCCCCTCCCCATATTTCACGTTGAGGAATGCTGCAATTCTCAGGAAATTTTCCTTCTTCCCTTCGAATTTAGCCCTGTCATGGTCACGGATGATATACTCCATCTCTGCCTGATCCACATTCCCCTTCATGGCATCCAAATGATAAAACCCCTCATAACCGCATGTATACATGGGATTCTCTGCTGCCGGGAGCATCGCCTGGAATTCCTGCGCCAGCAGGATCGCATTAACCATCTTATTCTTCGCTTCGCCCGGATGGACACTGCGCCCATGTACCGTTACCTTAGCGCCCGCCGCATTAAAATTTTCATATTCCAGCCCTCCCAGCCTGTCTCCGTCCACGGTGTAAGCGTAATCCGCACCGAACAATTCCACATCAAAATGATCTGCCCCTGCCCCTATCTCCTCATCCGGAGTAAAACCGATACGGATTTTCCCATGGGAAACCTCCGGATGCGTCAGCAAATATTCTGCCGTCTCCATAATCTCCGCCACACCCGCTTTGTCATCCGCCCCTAACAGCGTTGTCCCATCCGTCACAATCAGGCTTTTCCCCTTATAAGAAGTAATCTCCGGAAAGTCGCTTACTTTCAATACAATCCCTTTCTCCGGGTTCAAAACAATATCCCCGCCGTCATACTGCCCCACTATCCTGGCTTTCACATCTTTCCCCGTCACTGCCGGGGAAGTATCCATGTGGGCTATAAAACCCAATACCGGATCCGCCTCCCGCCCCGCCGATGCCGGGATCGAGGCATACAGGTAACAGTGCTCCTTATCATAGGCCAGCTCTTTGGCCCCCATGCCTTCCAACTGCCTGTAAAGCAGCCCGGCCAGTTCATGCTGCCCTGCCGTGGACGGCACTGTGCCGCTTTCCTCCGAAGACTGTGTATCTATCTTCACATATTCCAAAAATTTCTCAACCACTTTCATTTCCATATCTTCCCTTCCTTTCCGGCAGCGGAAATCCAGCCTGCCTGTGCGTTTGGCCCCCTATGCCCTGCTGCCCCGGCTGCACGGGTCAAAACCAACCCTATCCTTCCTGCATCTTCAGCGTATCCGCCAGCCTCTTAATATTCCCCAATATCCGCACACACTCTTCCATCCTGCCCACTGCATCGGAAGCCGTCTTCACGCTCTCCTCCGAAGATGCCGCCACCTCTTCGCTGGCCGCCGACAACTGGGCTATGCTGTTGGAAATCACCCCTGTTGCATGTAAGATATCCTCAATCGTTTTATCCGTACGCCGGATACTTTCCGTCAGCTCCTTTACCTCATGGTCAATGCTTTCGAACTTTTCCTGTGCCACTTCTATCATTTGCGTCTGCCGGTTAATATATTCCACCGAATTATCCAAACTGTCGGAAGCGCTCCTGGCATCGCCGATCAGTTCCGAAATAATACCTGTGATCCGGCCGGTTGCTTCCTTTGTCTGTTCGGAAAGCTGGCGTATTTCCTCAGCCACCACGGCAAAACCTCTCCCTGCCTCCCCGGCCCTGGCAGCCTCTATGGATGCATTCAGCGCCAACAGGTTCGTCTGCGAAGAAATATTCATAATATCACCTACAATATTCTCCACCTCGTCCACCCTGGAGGTGAGCCTTGCCGTAGCCTCTACCGTTTTCAGGCTTGCCGCTTCGACACCTTCCGCCTGCTCTTTTAAATCACGCACCAGGGCCGCCCCTTCCGCCACATTCCGGGCTGCGCTCTTTGCTGTCTCTTCCACCTTCGCGGTATCTTTTTCCGCCTCATCGGAACTCTCCTGGATAGAAGCGCACATCTGCGCCTGCTCCTGGATTGCATGCGCCGTACCGTCCGTACTTTCCGCAATATTATGCATGGAAAAATTGTTCGCGTCTATGGCTTCCCTCAGTTTCTTCAACATCTCGCTGGCATTTTCAAAATCCGTGCTTATCTCGTCCGCCACGGCCATCATCTTCGCCGCAGCCTCCGCCTGCTCGGCCGCCGCTTTCCGGATGCTGCGCACACTCTCCTCATTGTACTGCTGGACCGTCATCATAACCACAAAGGCCGCCACACACATCAAAATACACATCACCCACCGGATCATGGAAAAGCCGATGTCCAGCGTCCCCGCGGAAGAATCCCTCGCCGTCCGGATGATGTTCGCCAGTATAATCACCGAAGAACCGGCCACCGCAAACCTTTTATTCAGGTACAAAATAGATGCCATCAGGATCGGGAACGCATACACATATGTCAATTCCTCCGCACCCAGACTCATTAAAACCAGATATGCCAATGCCCCGGATCCTGTCAGTATACTCCCGCACGGCCTGGTCCCCCTGCAGAAAACAAATCCCACAAAGCAGACTCCCAGCAGGGCAGCAAAAACTGCCAACTGGATATAAGTCCCCCTTTCCGCCGTGTGGAGCACAATAGCATAAAGCATGGAAAGAACCATATAAAACAACGTCACACCCACCAGCGCCAATACCCTTTTATCACTTCTTAAATACTGCTCTTTTGTCATTACTCCCGCCTCCTGACATACAATCTATGTATAAATATAACATATCCTGTCATAAAATAAAAGCGGTAAATACAGTATTGCCACGGTAAACGCATGGTTGTGATTTTTCACAAAATTTGCAGTACTTGCAAAATTACAAAACACTCTCAATGCGATTTTGAGATCATAAAATTGGAAAAAAGAAGTTTTGAGACGTGAAAAAGCCAAATTCTAAATTATATATTTGTGCATTTTGTATAGACATGCGTTTACCGTGACAGTATTGCACACAAACCGCATAACTGATAAAATTACAAATATCCGTATCCCTCCGGAAACAGGAACCAAATCTCCGCTTTGCCTGATCCATGCCGTTACAAGGTAAATTTTAGGAATTGTAAATAAATAACTGCTGAATAGTGCGCTGGATTTTTCTTCGGGAGTGTTGCTTAAAAATCAGGCGCATAGAGGGATAGGGCAAAATATTGAAAAATAGGTAAAGGAGAAACAAATGGAAAAAAATATAGAAAAAGGAATTGAAAAAGAAACAGGAAAAAGAACAGAAACAGAAAGAGAAATGAAAACAGGAACAAAAAAAGAAATGACACAAAAAACCGTCACCCATGAAATCTTATGCCGCATGAAACAAGAACAGCAGGAAAAAATCGACAAATACCGCATATTAAACGAGACAGCCATAAAAGGCCAAATCCTTTTCACCGGTTCTTCCCTGATGGAACAATTCCCCATCCTGGAGCTGATGATGGATGCCGGAATGCATAAAATCATCTATAACCGCGGAATCGGCGGCTTCACAACGGATGATATGCTGCAAAATATGGATGTACAGGTTTTCGGCACGGAACCGTCCAAAATTTTCATCAATATCGGCACCAATGATATTGGCAATACTGCCATCCCCTTCGAGGAAGCCCTTCGCCATACCATGGAAAACTATACCGAAATACTCACACAGATCAAAGAACGGCTCCCGGAAGCGGAAGTGTTCCCGATGGCATATTACCCCGTCAATGATACGGACAAAGTACCGGATAACGGCTGGGGCAAAACCATGTTTCTAAACCGCAACAACAAAAATATCCCTGTTGCAAACGCTGCCGTAAAGAAACTTGCCGATACCTTCGGCTATCATTACATTGATGCCAATGACGGCTTAACCGATGGACGCGGCCTCCTGAAAAAGGAATTTACGGTAGAAGGCGTGCATATGTATGCCAATGCGTATAAGATTGTACTTGGGAATATGATGGGATATCTCTAGACCGTGTATGAAAAATGTTTTCCCTGAGATGTGCGGCACACAAAGTAGTGAAGCGGTTACACCGCGTGCAGATCGGGGGAATGATTTTCCAAATATGCTCTGGGGAACTGTACAAAAATAACCTGTAAGAGTTGCGCCGGATTTTTCTTGGAAAGTGCAAAATTACTACGCAATTACCCAAAATCGGGCGCCGCCAAAGGCTCCATTGCCTCTCCGGATCCTTTCTAATCAGCACGGCATGATTCTCCCCGAAAAAAACAGGCAGGGAAACGGCCTCCTCCCCTGCTCGCCGCGTACCCCATGCACCGCCCAGGCGGCATATTTCCCCAGCATGGGGATGTGCATTTAAAACCGCCTTTCGGCCACTATAACGTTACCGGCCGTATCGCTTTTGGCCTCCATAACCGGAATAAATCCATTTTTCCTCCAAAAGCGTTCCGCCTGCGGATTCCCCTTTACCCAGGCCAGCCTTACGGAACGGCAGCCGGACTCCTCCAGATATTTACACAAATCCCCGATAATGGAAGAGCCAATCCCCTGGCTCTGCACAGACAGATCCACCATAAAAAATCCAATATACCCAGCCGTCTTTTCCGGATAACCATCTATGAAATCCAGAACAGCAATCATTTTCCCTTTATGGAAAAATCCGACATAATGCTTATCCGTAATATCCCTTCCCGGCGGCAGCGCTTCCATATCTTCCAGGATACTCTGCCTGGTAACAAACGGCGGACAGTATTGATAATATAGCAAATTCCCGCTGCAAAGCCTGTATATCCCATCTGTATCTTTATCTGTAAGTTTACGGACTTCATACCTCCCCGGCAATAATTCAATGTTCATAACTCGGCTCCCCGGCTTTCCGTTTTACATAGCCCACTATTCGCCCTTCATTTGGCAAAGCATAATTGCTTTTAATCTCCCACAAATTGTGACACACATCTCAGGGAAAGCATTTTTCAAACACACTCTGGGAACTGTCCATAAATAACTTATGCAAGTTGCGCAGGATTTTTATGGACAGTTCCTTACTTCTTTGTTACATATTTCTGCAGTCGACTTCGCGGCTTCTCCGGAATTGTATATAACAGTTTATTTTCTTCCAATAATGGTTTAAGATATTTACGTGTCATATACGTCAGATTATTAAATCCCATAAATTTGGCAATTTCTTTTTTCGTCCGGGCAACGATGCAGTATTCCAGTATTCTGCCCTCAACATTGCCCTGCTTCACCTGGGCGCTGACTTGGTCACTGACTTGGTCACTGACTGATGCCCTAATTTCATTGTCGCAGTATCGCTCAATGGGATAATCGTCTTAAAAATATCCCCCTCTACAAACTGCGGTATTCCCCCTGAATACAGCTTTGTAAATGTGCAGTATCTTTTTACCTTTCAGTTTATATTCCACCGGTGTCAAAAATAAAGGCGGATACATTTTGTTGGCATTATTAATCGCCGTTACAAAATCCTTTTTGATTTTCTCTATGCAATGCGGCTCAATGCCAAGTATCTCCCCGTTATCCTTAACCCCCAAAAACACATGCCCGCCGTCACGGTTAGAGAATGCGCAGACAGTCTCATAGACATCTTTTGTAATATCCGTCGTGGATTTTTTGAATTCCGTTGTATGGCACTCTCCTCTGCCAATAATCCCGAGCAGTTCCTTACCCTCCAAACGCACGCACTCCTCCCCGCTCTCCGCTTATTCCGCTTCGTACTCCCACTATACCGCTTTCCGCACATCACTTCACGTTACCTTCTGATGCCATTCCAGTTCCGCGGTCGGAATCACCACATAATTATCCGCGCCCTCGCCGACGCGCAATATCACATTTCTAATTCCCGCCTGGATAATCATCCTTGCGCAGATCGGGCAGGGCTTCGCCTTATGCACGGAATAATCCCCGGGATTCACGCCCGCCAGATACAAATCGCCGCCCATGGTCTGCTCCCTGGAACAGTTTAAAAGCGCGTTGGCCTCCGCATGGATTGCCCGGCACATCCCGTAGCCTTCTCCCTGGTGCAGCCCTCTTTCCATCCGCGGGCACACTCCCAAATCGCAGCAGTTCTCAAGCCCCCGCGGCGACCCGTTATACCCTGTGGAAATCACCGCATCGTCTTTTACCACCACAGCCCCGTACTTCCGCTTCAGGCATGTGCTCCGATAGGCAAAATTCTCCGCACAGTTTAAATATGCATCCACCTTGGAAATCCTTTTATTCGCCTCCGGTACTACCATAAACACCACCACCCCCTGTATCCGCAATGAAACTTCCCGCAGCAGAGCTGCGGAGAATTAAACCCTGAGAGATTTAAATCCGGCCTGCACCGTATTCCTGCCCATGTTACACAGCGCACACCCGATTTCCGGCAGCGAAGCCCGATTTTCCAAACCGCATCAGTGATGGAACAACCGGATCCCGGTAAACGCCATCGCCATCCCGTACTTATCGCAGCACGCAATCACTTCCTCATCCCTCACCGATCCGCCCGGCTGGGCAATATACTTCACGCCGCTCTTATGCGCCCTCTCAATATTGTCTGAAAACGGGAAAAAAGCATCCGAACCAAGCGTCACTCCCTGATTTCCATCCAGCCATGCCCGCTTTTCCTCCCTTGTGAAAACAGGCGGCTTCACCTTAAAACGCTTCTGCCATTCCCCTTCCCGCAAGACATCCTCATACTCATCGCCGATATAAACATCAATGGTATTGTCCCTGTCGGCACGCCCTAAGGAATCCACAAACTCTAACCCCAGCACCTGAGGCGACTGGCGCAGATACCAATTATCCGCCTTCTGCCCGGCCAGCCTCGTACAATGCACCCTGGACTGCTGCCCTGCGCCAATCCCAATCGCCTGCCCGCCTTTCACATAACAAACCGAATTGGACTGGGTATATTTCAATGTGATAAGAGCTATCTTCATATCCGCCAGCGCCTCGTCCGGTATTTCTTTATTTTCCGTCACCACATTGGATAATAATTCCCCGTTAATATCCAATTCATTCCTGCCCTGCTCAAAAGTAATCCCATATACCTGCTTCCGTTCCACAGGCGCGGGGACATAAGCCGGGGCCATCTGAATGATATTGTAATTCCCCTTTTTCTTTCCTTTTAACAATTCCAATGCTTCTTCCGTATACCCGGGCGCGATTACCCCGTCGGATACCTCCCGTTTAATCAGCCTCGCCGTATCCGCATCGCACTCCTCAGATAAAGCGATAAAATCACCGAACGAAGACATCCTGTCCGCGCCTCTTGCCCTCGCATAGGCACAGGCAAGGGGCGACAAATCCCCCAAATCCTCCACCCAGTAAATTTTCGCCAGTACATCATCCAGCGGAAGCCCTACCGCCGCTCCGGCCGGGGACACATGTTTAAACGAAGCCGCTGCCGGAAGCCCCGTCGCTTCCTTCAGTTCCTTCACCAACTGCCAGCCGTTAAACGCATCCAGGAAATTGATATATCCAGGTTTTCCGTTCAGCACGCAAACCGGAAGCCCGCTCCCGTCCTCCATGAAAATGCGGGAAGGCTTTTGGTTCGGGTTACATCCATATTTTAACTGTATTTCGTACATTTTCTTTTTTCCTTTCATGACGCTGCCTATCATTGCACTATACCATCCGCCGTGCCTGCAGCTTCCTAAGCTTGTTAGTTTGTTAATTTCTGCCAGTACTCCATCCAGGGATTAACAATTTTTATTTACAACCCTGGTTTCATACTTCCCGGTAGTGATATCTATATACCGCACAAAAAGCGACACCTTATTCTCCCCATTCAGGCTCTCCCATACTTTTCCTGTAAATTCATCAATATCCCCCTGCAGCTTCACTGGCTTGGGCTCCCCTTCAAAGCTTGGAAGAGGACTCCCGTCGTGCATGTAGGTATGTATAAAATGCCCTTCCCCCGCCAGAGGATCTTTATAGGAAAAGCAAAACCGGTTGCAGGCCGCCGGATTCCCGTTATTGCTCTTCAGGATAGACATTTCATAGCCGAAATTCCCATCCGCCACGGACAGGACACCCGAAATGCGCGGCGTATAGTTTGGTGCATCCGGCTCAAATTCGCGGCATCGCAAACACTGTTCAAAAGTCTGCCCCGCCTTCATCCCCTCATAAACGGTATCCGTCTGATCCCCATTCGTCACAATCGTCCAATCCCCCAGCACCCTGACCGGCGCATAAATAATAAGGCTTGGATCCTCCAGCTTCGACGGATCGAACGCTTCCGTCCGGATCCCCTCTCCCTCTGTTACAAATATACGGTTACGGCTGTTACCGCTTCTCCCCATAATAAAATACGCCACAACCGCTTTCGTCCCGTCCGCAGATTTTCCAATGACAATGCCCCTTCCCGGATAACCATTCCTTTCCAATTCCTGTTCCAACGATAATTGCTCCATGCCTCCTCCATTCTGCCGCCTCTTCCCGCAGCCTGAACCACAGAAACCGTAATAAAGTGACATTACAATTCCCTGTCAACTGTTTCACATATTGCCATGGTATTCCATACTCACATACCGTACCCGCACCGCATTCCCACGACATAAAGCTGTCCGGCCGGATAGGGAAATAACCTTCCCCCTACTCGCCGCGCGGGGTGCGTGCAGCAAAGCTGCTAATTTCCTTACGCACCCCTGTGCATAAAAAAACGCCCGGGCACACGGATACCATGCTGCCCAGGCGGCCGGCTTTCTTTCTGACTCATACACTCCCTGTAGGTTCTCCTACACAGGCACCCCTGCTTCCGCCAGTCGTGTATTCTCTTTTATCTTACCGAAAGTAATGCAGGAATGCAAGAAATTTTTGAATTAGTTTTACTTCCTGCTGCGAATCTGAATAAAACGGAACAGATCACCGTACAAACCGTCTTTATCCTCTAAATCAATCATCAGCCATCTCTGCCCGTTCCCTTCCTGCGTCTGGTTATATATACCTTGCATTTCTGTTGTACATTCCGGCAGTATTTCCTCAACGGCGGCCCTCTCCTTCTTTCCCACAACGATCATTACTGTAAAATAACATTCCCGCGGATATATGGTACATAATGTTTTTCCGGCCTTTTTAAACTTTACGTTCCAGCCCTTTTCCCAACTGCATCCGCTGTACTCTATTTTTTCATTGCATTTATACGCATTCCTGATTTCCGTACAAAATTGCATGAAAACCGGATTATTAACATATCCGCTTATTTCCTCAATCGTCGGGCAAATATTTTTATCTTGTAAATCAATCATACAGAG
>CANDKY010000010.1 GCA_947385425.1 uncultured Lachnospiraceae bacterium
GAAAGGAAGTAGTGGAAACGATACAGTTCAAATTACAATATCACAAAGACAAAGAACGGGCAGAACAGGTAAAGCAAATAAAAGGTTGGTAAAAAGACAAACTCCGATGAAACTTGGCACCACTTTCATCGGAGTTCTTTTTTATGGCACCGTTTTGGCACCGCTTTACACATTTTCACTGTTGCAAAGTTTCAAAAAGGGCTTCCCGATTTCTCGGAAAGCCCCATAAAATCTAGCTTTTTACTAATTACTCGATGATAGTAGCCACACGACCAGAACCTACTGTACGTCCGCCCTCACGGATAGCAAACGTAAGCCCCTGCTCCATAGCGATAGGATGGATCAGCTCGATTGTCATCTCCACATTATCACCAGGCATGCACATTTCCGTACCTTCCGGCAAATTACATACGCCAGTTACATCCGTTGTCCTGAAATAGAACTGCGGCCTGTAGTTATTGAAGAAAGGAGTATGACGTCCGCCTTCATCCTTTGTCAGTACATAAACCTGAGCTGTAAATTTCTTATGGCAGGTTACGGAACCGGGTTTGGAAAGAACCTGTCCTCTTTCAATTTCAGTCCTCTGGACACCACGGAGAAGAGCGCCAATATTATCACCAGCCTGAGCCTCGTCAAGCATCTTACGGAACATTTCAATACCTGTAACAACAGTCTTTCTTGTTTCCTCTTTGATACCTACAATCTCAACTTCCTCGTTCAGGTGGAGTGTACCACGCTCAACACGGCCTGTTGCAACAGTACCACGGCCTGTAATTGTGAATACATCTTCCACAGGCATAAGGAAAGGCTTATCCGTATCACGCTGAGGATCCGGAATATACGCATCAACAGCATTCATCAGTTCAATAACCTTATCGCCCCATTCGCTGGAAGGATCTTCCAGAGCCTTCAGTGCAGAACCCTGGATAACCGGAATATCATCGCCCGGGAATTCATACTCGGAAAGCAGCTCCCTGATTTCCATTTCAACCAGTTCAAGCAGTTCATCATCATCCACCATATCGCATTTGTTCATAAATACTACGATATAAGGAACACCTACCTGGCGGGAAAGAAGGATATGCTCTTTCGTCTGAGCCATAACACCGTCTGTAGCAGCAACAACAAGGATAGCGCCGTCCATCTGGGCAGCACCTGTGATCATGTTCTTTACATAGTCAGCATGCCCCGGGCAGTCAACGTGCGCATAATGCCTCTTCTCTGTCTCATACTCAACATGTGCCGTAGAGATTGTGATACCACGCTCCCTCTCTTCCGGAGCCTTATCAATCATATCGAACGCAACCGCCTCGCCTGTGCCAAGCCTTGTGTTCAAGGTTTTTGTGATTGCAGCCGTTAAAGTTGTTTTACCATGGTCAACATGCCCGATGGTGCCAATATTACAATGGGGTTTGTTTCTTTCAAATTTAGCCTTAGCCATTTCTAAAGTCCTCCTTTAATTTGGATTAAAAATAAATTACCACACTTTTCAATATAATCAGCTTCTTTGATTATATTAAATAATACCAGGATTTTCAAGCACTATTTAATATCTCAAAGTCTGTTTTTCCTTAAAATACAGCTTTCTGCCTGCAAAAGCTTATCCGAATCATCCTTCTTCACGGTAAAAGCCCTATCCACAGGAAAAGCCTATCCCTTTTATTTCGCTTTCGCTGCCAATACTTTCTCCTGTACGCTCTTCGGCACCTGCTCATATTTCTCAAAGAACATGGAATAATTACCGCGCCCCTGTGTCTTAGAACGCAAGTCGGTAGAATAACCGAACATTTCGGCAAGCGGCACAAAACCCTTCACCATCTTGCCTCCTCCGATATCTTCCATACCTTCGATACGTCCGCGGCGCGAATTGATATCACCGATAACATCGCCCATATACTCTTCCGGCATAGTTACTTCCACCTTCATAATAGGCTCCAGCAATACCGCATTCCCCTTCTTCATAGCTTCCTTGAACGCCATAGAACCGGCGATATGGAATGCCATTTCGGAAGAATCCACTTCATGATAAGAACCGTCATAAACATTCGCGTGTACGCCAAGTACCGGGAACCCGCCGAGGATACCAGCCCTCGCCGCTTCTTCGATGCCTTCCCCTACTGCAGGGATGTATTCCTTCGGGATTGCACCGCCGACAACGGTTGATTCAAACTTAAAGGTCTCCTCACCGTTCGGATCCATAGGCTCGAATTTAACTTTGCAATGCCCATACTGCCCACGGCCGCCGGACTGCTTCGCATACTTGTATTCCTGATCCACAGGCTTTGTGAATGTCTCTTTGTAAGCAACCTGGGGAGCACCCACATTCGCTTCTACCTTAAATTCACGCAGAAGCCTGTCTACAATGATCTCAAGATGCAGCTCGCCCATACCTGCAATAATAGTCTGTCCCGTTTCCGAATCCGTATGTGCACGGAATGTCGGATCCTCTTCTGCCAGTTTAGCCAAAGCCTCACCCATCTTACCCTGTCCGGCCTTTGTCTTAGGCTCGATCGCCAGCTCGATAACCGGCTCAGGGAATTCCATGGACTCCAGAATAACCGGATGCTGTTCGTCACAGATCGTATCGCCTGTTGTCGTAAACTTAAACCCTACCGCTGCCGCAATGTCGCCGGAATAAACTTTATCCAGCTCCGCCCTCTTATTTGCATGCATCTGCAGGATACGCCCTACACGCTCTTTCTTATCTTTCGTTGCATTCAATACATAGGAACCGGAATTCATTGTACCGGAATAAACCCTGAAGAATGCCAGCTTCCCGACAAACGGGTCAGCCATAATCTTAAATGCAAGCGCGGAAAACGGCTCTTCATCGGAAGAATGCCTTTCCACTTCATTTCCCTCTAAATCCGTACCCTTAATCGCCGGGATATCCGTCGGTGCGGGCATGAATTTCAAAATAGCATCCAGAAGCTTCTGCACCCCTTTATTCCTGTAAGCAGTACCGCAGCACACCGGGATAGCCGTACACTCGCATGTCCCCTTACGCAGCGCCGCCTGAAGCTGCTCAACCGTGGGTTCTTCCCCTTCCAGATATATCGCCAGCAAGTCGTCGTCCAGCTCGCTGATCTTCTCTACCAGTTCCGTATGATAGAGCTCGGCATCATCCTTCATATCGTCCGGAATATCTTCGACAGAAATGTCCTCGCCCTTTTCGTCGTGGTAAATATATGCTTTCATTTCAAATAAATCAATGATACCCTTAAAATCATCTTCCTTGCCAATCGGCAACTGGATGCAGATAGCATTTTTGCCAAGCCTCGTCTTAATCTGCTCTACCGCACCGTAGAAATCAGCGCCCATAATATCCATCTTATTGATGAAAGCCATTCTGGGCACATTGTAAGTGTCAGCCTGACGCCATACATTCTCCGATTGGGGTTCTACACCGCCCTTTGCACAAAATACGCCGACAGCGCCATCCAATACACGGAGTGAACGTTCAACCTCTACCGTGAAGTCAACGTGTCCGGGAGTGTCAATAATATTGATACGGTGTTCCAGCGCACCCGGTTTGGTCTTGCACTGTTCCTGTTCCGTCCAGTGACAGGTAGTTGCGGCTGACGTAATTGTAATACCCCTTTCCTGCTCCTGTTCCATCCAGTCCATGGTAGCAGTCCCTTCATGAGTATCGCCAATTTTATAATTCACACCGGTATAGTATAAGATACGCTCTGTCAGAGTGGTCTTACCGGCATCAATATGAGCCATGATACCGATGTTCCTGGTTCTCTCTAATGGATATTCTCTTCCAGCCAAGGTCCCTTCCTCCTTTAGAATCTGTAATGCGCAAATGCCTTATTGGCCTCTGCCATCTTGTGCATATCTTCTTTCCTCTTAACGGCTGCACCTGTATTATTTGCCGCATCAAGAATCTCATTCGCTAATCTGTCCTGCATAGTCTTCTCGCCCCGTTTGCGGGAAAACATAACCAGCCAGCGCAGCCCTAAAGCCTGCCGCCTCTCAGCCCTCACCTCGATCGGCACCTGGTAAGTAGCGCCGCCGATACGCCTTGCCTTTACCTCAAGCACGGGCATAATATTGTTCATGGCCTCCTCAAATACTTCAAGAGCCGGTTTGCCTGACTTAGCTTCTACTGTTTCAAACGCCCCGTATACGATTTTCTGTGCAACGCCTTTCTTACCATCCAGCATAATGTTGTTGATAAGCTTAGTCACCACCTTATTGTCGTATAAAGGATCTGCCAATACATCTCTCTTCTGAATATGTCCTTTACGTGGCACGATTCTTCCCTCCTTATTAATTTGTAACCACTCTGCCTTTTAAACGGAATACGCCTTCCGTCCATCCGGGCTGCTCGTTACGTGAATAATTCAACGGTACTCACATGTGTCCTCTAATCACACTTAATGTGTACGTGCGGTTTTCTATTAAAATACAGAATTCCAACACAAATTAGTTCTGTTTGTGGTACAAATATCCCAGTCAATACGGCTTATTATTTACCAGCCTTAGGTCTCTTAGCGCCATATTTGGAACGTGCCTGCCTCCTGTTGGCAACACCGGCTGTATCCAAAGTACCCCTGATCACATGGTACCTTGTACCGGGCAAGTCTTTTACCCTGCCGCCCCTGATAAGGACAACACTGTGCTCCTGCAGGTTATGTCCTTCACCCGGAATATAGCTTGTCACTTCAATCCCGTTGGAAAGACGTACTCTGGCAATCTTTCTGAGCGCTGAGTTAGGCTTCTTAGGAGTCGCTGTTTTAACAGCCGTACAAACGCCTCTTTTCTGAGGGGAAGAAGTATCAATTGCCTTCTTATGAAGAGAGTTCCATCCCTTCTGAAGAGCAGGTGCTGTAGACTTCTTAACGGATGTCTGACGTCCTTTTCTTACTAACTGATTAAATGTTGGCATTCTGTTTCACCTCCTGCAATTTAAATTTGACAAAATACAATCCTGTGCTGCGGCATACACCGGATATACTCTTTAAAACTGTCCTTTTCCAGCAATTCCCTGCATTAAAAAACAATGCACCCGCATGCACACTTTGTAAGTATAAGTGTTTGTTGGTGCATTGTCAATATTTTTTTTGATAAAATTAATATTATCCCTAAACTTCGCTATAATTCATGGAACCGGTGCCCGCAAGCTCCTCCTCATCCATAAATTCTTCCTTCTCCTCTTCCGGCCCGGACTCCTCATCGAATCCATCCAGACCATCCGCTTCCTCCATTTCTTCCATGTCCTCTTCTATGGCAGGTTCCTCATCAAAACTGATTTCCCCGCCCAGATAATCATCCTCATCAAAGTCCACCGCCCCTATCAGGTTGTTATCCGTATCCAGCATCGTATTCCGGTAGCGTTTCATGCCGGTCCCGGCAGGGATCAGCTTACCGATAATTACATTTTCCTTAAGCCCTATCAAAGGATCCACCTTCCCCTTGATGGCAGCTTCTGTAAGGACTTTCGTCGTCTCCTGGAAGGATGCGGCCGAAAGGAAGGAATTTGTCGCCAACGCGGCCTTTGTAATGCCAAGCATAACCTGCTTGCCCTCCGCCGGCTCTTTCCCGGATGCAATCAGACGTTCATTCATTTCCTCATACTCAAGGATATCCACCAGTGTCCCCGGGAGGAACTCCGCATCCCCGTTATTCTCGATACGCACCTTCTTAAGCATCTGGCGTACGATAACCTCGATATGCTTATCACTGATATCCACGCCCTGCAGACGGTACACCCTCTGAACCTCACGCAGCATGTAATCCTGCACCGCGCGGACACCTTTGATCTTCAGCAGATCATGCGGATTCACACTGCCCTCTGTCAGCTCATCCCCCGCTTCCAATACCGTACCGTCCAGCACTTTAATTCTGGAACCGTAGGGAATCAGATACGTCTTGGATTCTCCGTTTTCTTCATTCGTAATGACGATTTCACGTTTTTTCTTTGTATCCTTAATCGTAGCAATTCCGCCGAATTCCGCAATTATCGCAAGGCCCTTGGGCTTCCTCGCCTCGAAAAGCTCCTCTACACGGGGAAGACCTTGTGTGATATCGTCACCGGCAACACCGCCCGTATGGAACGTACGCATTGTCAACTGGGTGCCCGGCTCCCCGATGGACTGCGCGGCGATAATGCCTACCGCCTCCCCTACCTGTACCGCCTCCCCGGTCGCCATATTTGCACCGTAGCATTTCGCACAGATACCATTGTGGGAACGGCAGCCCAGGATGGTACGGATCTTCACTTCCTCGATCGGCCTGCCTTTTGCGTCCACACCTGTGCTCAATATCCTTGCCGCACGGCTGGGCGTAATCATATGGTTCCTCTTCACAATAATATTGCCGTCTTTGTCCTTAATATCCTCGCAGGAATACCTTCCGTTGATCCTGTCTTTCAGGCCCTCGATGGTTTCCTTTCCGTCCATGAAAGCCTTCACCACCATGCCCGGGATCTCATCTTTTCCCTCACAGCAGTCCACTTCGCGGATAATCAATTCCTGGGAAACATCCACCATACGCCTGGTCAGATACCCGGAGTCGGCAGTACGCAGCGCAGTATCGGACAGCCCCTTCCGTGCACCGTGCGCGGACATAAAATATTCCAAAACGTCTAATCCCTCACGGAAATTCGATTTGATCGGAAGTTCGATAGTCCTTCCCGTCGTATCGGCCATCAGACCACGCATTCCCGCAAGCTGCTTAATCTGCTGGTTGGAACCGCGGGCGCCGGAATCCGCCATCATAAAGATGTTGTTGTACTTATCCAGCCCGGACAACAGCACTTCCGTCAGTTCCTTATCCGTTTCGTTCCATGTCTCCACCACGGCACGGTATCTTTCCTCCTCCGTAATAAGCCCGCGGCGGAAATTCTGTGAAATCCTGTCAACCGTTGCCTGCGCCTGGTTCAGCATCTCCTGCTTCTGCGCGGGCACCGTCATATCCGAAATGGAAACCGTCATTGCAGCCCGCGTAGAATATTTATACCCTGTAGACTTAATCAAATCCAGCACTTCCGCCGTCTTGGAAGCCCCGTGGGTGTTAATTACCTTTTCCAATATCTGTTTTAACTGCTTTTTGCCTACGTGGAAATCCACTTCCAGCTTCAGCAGGTTTTCCGGGTCGTTCCGGTCAATAAACCCGAGATCCTGGGGAAGGATCTCGTTAAACAGGAACCGCCCCAATGTGGACTCCACATTGCCGCTGACCCATTCGCCGCTCTCATTTTTCTTCTGCACCCTGACCTTTATCCTGGAATGCAGCGTACAGAACCCATTCTCATAAGCAAGGATTGCCTCGTTTACATTCTTATAGCAGTTCCCTTCCCCTTTTGCCCCCGGCCGCTCCTGTGTCAGATAATAAATCCCAAGCACCATATCCTGGGAAGGAACCGCCACCGGCCCGCCGTCAGACGGTTTTAACAGGTTATTCGGGGAAAGCAACAGGAAGCGGCACTCCGCCTGCGCTTCCACGGACAGCGGCAGATGCACTGCCATCTGATCCCCGTCAAAATCGGCATTAAATGCCGTACATACAAGCGGATGCAGCTTAATCGCCTTACCTTCCACCAATATCGGCTCAAAGGCCTGTATGCCCAGCCTGTGCAAAGTAGGGGCGCGGTTTAACATTACCGGATGCTCCTTGATAACTTCCTCCAGTACATCCCACACCTGGGTATCCAGCCTCTCCACCAACTTTTTTGCATTCTTAATGTTCTGCGAAATAGCCCTCGATACAAGCTCTTTCATAACAAAGGGTTTGAAAAGCTCTATCGCCATCTCTTTCGGCAGGCCGCACTGATATATTTTCAGCTCCGGCCCCACAACGATAACGGAACGTCCGGAATAATCCACACGTTTCCCCAGCAGGTTCTGGCGGAAACGCCCCGACTTTCCTTTCAGCATATCGGACAGCGACTTTAGTGCCCGGTTCCCGGGCCCTGTCACCGGACGCCCCCTTCTCCCGTTGTCAATCAGGGCGTCCACTGCCTCCTGAAGCATCCTCTTCTCGTTGCGCACAATAATATCCGGCGCCCCCAGCTCCAAGAGCCTCTTCAGACGGTTATTCCTGTTAATAATCCTCCGGTACAGATCGTTCAGGTCGGATGTCGCAAAACGCCCGCCGTCCAACTGCACCATCGGCCGCAAATCCGGCGGGATGACCGGAATGGCATCCATAATCATCCACGAAGGCTGGTTGCCGGACTCCCGGAATGCCTCCACTACTTCCAGCCTCTTAATAATCCTGGCACGTTTCTGCCCGGTAGACTCTTTCAGCCCTGTCTTCAGCTCTACCGCTTCCGTCTCCAGATCTATCGCTTCCAGCAATTCCTTGATGGACTCTGCACCCATACCCACACGGAAACGGTTGCCCCATGTTTCCCTCGCATCCTGGTACTCTTTTTCAGACAACACCTGTTTGTAATCCAAATCGGTATCCCCTTCGTCCAGCACTATATAAGACGCAAAATACAGCACCTTTTCCAGCACTCTCGGCGAAAGATCCAAAATCAAACCCATCCGGCTCGGGATCCCTTTAAAATACCAGATATGGGATACCGGGGCCGCCAGCTCGATATGCCCCATACGCTCCCTGCGCACGCTGGATTTCGTCACTTCCACCCCGCAGCGGTCACAGACAACGCCTTTATACCGGATCTTCTTATATTTCCCGCAATGGCATTCCCAATCTTTGCTGGGGCCGAATATCTTCTCACAGAACAAGCCCTCCCGCTCCGGTTTCAGTGTCCTGTAATTGATTGTTTCCGGCTTGGTAACTTCCCCTCTGGACCACTCCCTGATTTTTTCGGGTGACGCTAAACCAATTTTAATCGCATCAAATGTCATTGGTTGATAAGTTTCCTGTTTTGTTTCTGGCATATTCACACATCCCTTTCTTTTCGGTCTGCTATATCTCTTCTTCACTCATCATAAACATCCGCGAATTCGGCCTCATCATCCAGTTCCAACTCTAATTCGTCGTCTTCCATATCGCTGTCACTGCTGACCAGTTCCCCGCTGTCTTCGTCAAATTCCTGCTTCTGATATCCCATATTCCCGAGGGATTCGTTTTCGTAGTCGTAATTCTTGGAATCACCCTCCATCTCATAACGGTAGTCCGTATCGCCGTAATCAATGGTTTCCACGATTTCCACTTCCGTCTGGTCATCCCGCAGTACGCGCACATCCAGGCCAAGGGACTGGAGTTCCTTCAGCAATACCTTGAAGGATTCCGGAATACCCGGCTCCGGGATATTATCGCCTTTGATGATTGCCTCGTAAGTCTTCACACGGCCTACCACATCATCGGATTTCACAGTCAATATCTCCTGCAGGGTATAAGATGCGCCATAAGCCTCCAAAGCCCAAACTTCCATCTCCCCGAAACGCTGCCCGCCAAACTGCGCCTTACCGCCCAGCGGCTGCTGTGTCACCAGGGAATAAGGGCCTGTGGAACGGGCGTGGATCTTATCGTCTACCAGATGGTGCAGCTTCAGGTAATGCATATGGCCGATCGTAACCGGGCTGTCGAAATATTCCCCTGTCCTGCCGTCCCGCAGCCTTACCTTCCCGTCACGGGAAATAGGGACGCCTTTCCATACTTCCCTGTGGTCCCTGTGCTCATACAGATAATCCATCACTTTCGGGAGCAGCTCATCTTTATGTTTCTCTTCAAATTCTTCCCATTCCAGATTCACGTAATCATTGGCCAGATCCAATGTATCCATAATATCTTTTTCATTCGCACCGTCAAATACGGGCGTCGCAACATTAAAGCCCAGCGCACGCGCTGCCAGTGACAGGTGGATTTCCAGTACCTGTCCAATGTTCATACGGGACGGCACACCCAACGGGTTCAGCACGATGTCCAACGGACGGCCATTCGGCAGATACGGCATATCCTCCACCGGAAGCACACGGGAAACCACACCCTTGTTCCCATGGCGGCCTGCCATCTTATCGCCGACCGAGATTTTCCTCTTCTGCGCAATATAAATACGTACTGCCTGGTTCACGCCCGGGGAAAGCTCATCGCCGTTATCCCTCGTGAATACTTTGGCATCCACCACAATACCATATTCCCCATGGGGTACTTTCAGGGAAGTATCCCTGACTTCCCTTGCTTTCTCACCGAAAATCGCACGCAGCAGTCTTTCCTCCGCGGTAAGTTCGGTTTCGCCTTTCGGCGTTACTTTCCCTACCAGGATATCACCCGCACGCACTTCCGCACCGATACGGATAATCCCGCGATCGTCCAAATCCTTCAGTGCATCGTCGCCGACACCCGGGACATCCCTCGTTATTTCCTCCGGCCCTAACTTCGTATCACGCGCCTCCGCCTCATACTCCTCTATATGGACGGATGTATACACATCCTCCTGTACCAGCCTTTCGCTCAGCAGGACGGCATCCTCGTAATTATAGCCTTCCCAGGTCATAAAACCAATCAGCGGGTTTTTGCCAAGAGCCAGCTCCCCGTCCGCAGTGGAAGGGCCGTCCGCAATGACTTCTCCTTTCTCGACATGTTCCCCTTTGAACACCACGGGCTTCTGGTTATAACAGTTGGACTGGTTGCTCCTGGAGAATTTGGTCAGCCGGTATTCATCCCTCTCCCCGTCGTCATAAGTCATTTTAATAATCCGCGAAGATACATAATCCACAGTCCCGGACTTCCTCGCCACCACGCATACCCCGGAGTCCACGGCTGCCTTCGGCTCCATACCGGTACCGACCACCGGAGCCTCCGTCGTCAGCAGCGGCACTGCCTGGCGCTGCATGTTAGAACCCATCAGCGCACGGTTCGCATCGTCGTTTTCCAGGAACGGGATCAATGCGGTCGCCACGGAAAACACCATTTTCGGCGACACATCCATGTATTCAAACATCGCCTTCGGATATTCCGAAGTCTCTTCCCTGAAACGGCCGGACACAGAATTCCTCACAAAGTAACCGTTTTCATCCAATGCCTCGTTAGCCTGTGCCACATGATAATTATCCTCTTCATCCGCCGTCATATAAACAACTTCGTCCGTAACCCGCGGATTAGCCGGATCGGATTTATCTATTTTACGGTAAGGGGCCTCCACGAAACCATACTCATTAATCCTTGCATAGCTTGCCAGGGAGTTAATCAGGCCGATGTTCGGTCCCTCAGGCGTCTCAATCGGGCACATCCTCCCGTAATGGGAATAATGCACGTCACGCACCTCAAACCCGGCGCGGTCCCTGGACAGACCGCCGGGCCCCAGGGCCGAAAGACGCCTCTTATGGGTCAGCTCGCCCAAAGGGTTATTCTGATCCATAAACTGTGACAACTGGGAAGAACCGAAAAATTCCTTCACAGCCGCCTGGACCGGCTTAATGTTAATCAATACCTGCGGGGAAATATCATCCATATCATGGGTTGTCATCCTCTCCCGCACTACCCTCTCCATCCTGGACAGCCCTATCCGGTACTGGTTCTGCAGCAGCTCGCCGACCGAACGGATACGCCGGTTCCCGAGATGGTCGATATCGTCGTCATTCCCAATCCCGTATTCCAGATGGATATTATAATTAATGGAAGCAATAATATCTTCCTTTGTAATATGCTTGGGGATCAGCTCATGCACATTCTTACGGATTGCCTCCGCCAGGCCCTCCGCATCCTCGCTGTATTCCTCCAGGATCTGCGCCAGCACGGGATAATACACCTGTTCCGTAATCCCCAGCTCCCGAGGGTTACAGTCCACAAAACTGGTCAGATCCACCATCATATTAGACAGGATCTTCACATTCTTCTCTTCTGTCTGTATATATACATAAGGCACAGCCGCATTCTGGATAGCATCCGCAAGCTCAGCCGTCACTTTCGTCCCGGCCGTTGCCAATACCTCCCCTGTCATCACATCCACAACATCCTCTGCCAGGATATGGTGCCTGATCCTGTTCCTTAAAGCTAATTTTTTATTGAATTTATATCTGCCGACTTTCGCCAAATCATATCTTCTGGGGTCAAAAAACATAGCGTTGATCAGGCTTTCCGCACTCTCCACGCTTAAAGGCTCACCCGGGCGGATTTTTTTGTATAACTCTAACAGACCCCCCTGATAATTTTCAGAAGTGTCTTTCCCAAAACTCGCCTCAATTTTCGGTTCATCCCCGAACAAGTCCCTGATCTCCTCGTTCGTGCCCACACCTAAAGCCCTGAGCAATACGGTAATCGGTACTTTCCTCGTCCGATCCACACGTACATAGAAAACATCATTGGAATCCGTCTCATATTCCAGCCATGCACCGCGGTTAGGGATAACCGTGGAAGAAAACAGCCTCTTGCCGATTTTATCATGCCCGATAGCATAATAGATCCCCGGCGAACGTACCAACTGGCTTACGATAACACGCTCCGCACCATTAATGACAAAGGTTCCTGTCTCTGTCATCAACGGAAGATCCCCCATAAAGATCTCATGCTCGCTGATTTCTTCTTTTTCTTTATTATAAAGGCGAACCTTGACTTTTAAGGGTGCCGCATAAGTCGCATCTCTTTCTTTACATTTCTCAATAGAATATTTAACATCTTTCTCGCACAGCTCAAAGCCCACAAACTCCAGGCTTAAATGCCCGCTGTAATCGGCGATCGGAGAAATATCGTCAAAGACTTCTTTCAATCCTTCTTTGAGAAACCATCTGTAGGAGTCCTTCTGTACTTCGATCAGGTTCGGCATTTCCAAAACCTCTTTTTGTCGTGAATAACTCATACGTATGTTCCTGCTCGCGGCAATAGGACGTATTCTGTTTTTTTCCATTGACATTTCACCCCGTTCTTCTTGATATTGAGCCTATTTTCCGGTGATATATAATTCCTGTTTGTACAAAAATTAAAGGTAAGCACACCTTACCACAATAGTGCATTTTCCATTCTACTACAAATTGGCAAATGAGTCAAGTCCTTTTCTCTTTAAAAAGGGGATGGCATGCATAAAGGGATATCTCACATAGCAAAAACCAGCATCCGCTCTGCGGATGCTGGTTTAACCATCTCGGTCTGATGGCATGAGAGCCGTTCTTATTATTTAACGGTAACTTTAGCCCCTTCGCCTTCCAGCTTCGTCTTAAGTTCTTCTGCCTCTGCCTTGGATACGCCTTCTTTTACCATCTTAGGAGCAGCTTCTACAAGATCTTTTGCTTCTTTCAGGCCAAGGCCGGTAGCTTCACGCACTACTTTGATAACCTTAACTTTGTTCGGCCCGATCTCGGTAAGTTCTACATCGAACTCTGTCTTCTCTTCTTCCGCCGCTGCTGCGCCGTCCGCTGCAGCTACTACTACTGCGCCTGCTGCTGCGGATACGCCGAATTCTTCTTCGCATGCCTTTACCAAATCATTTAATTCCAATACGGTTAACTCTTTGATTGCATCAATAAATTCCTGGGTTGTTAATTTAGCCATTATTTTTTACCTCCATTTTTTTCAAAATTCCTGTCCGTCCGGAATTGCCCTGTCTTTTCCGTGGTGTATCGTTCTCCCACTTTGCCGGACATTTCCAGCGGATATTTTTATTTCCGCACTCCGTCAGTCTATTTTCCTTCTGTCCCGCCGTGCAGGTTATTCTGCGCTGGGAGCTTCTTCAGGCGCTACGGCTTCTGCTGCAGGTGCCGCCTCCGCTGCTGCGGATGCACCGCCTTTTTCCGCGAGCTGGTTCATGACACGTGCAAAGCTTGCAATCGGTGCCTGCATACTTCCGAACAGCTTGGAAAGAAGTTCTTCCCTGGAAGGAATCTTTGCGATTTCCGCAATGCCTGCCGCGTCATAAGCAATCCCTTCCACGATACCGCCCTTTACTTCCAGTTTCGAAGCATCTTTTGCAAATTTGCAGATCACCCTTGCAGGCGCGGTAGCATCCGTTGTCGAGATGGCAATTGCGCTTGGACCTTCCAGATACTGGGTGAGGGCTTCGCAATCCGTCCCCTTGAATGCGAAATTCATCATCGTGTTCTTGTAAACCTTGTAAGTAATCCCTGCCTCACGAAGTTCCTTACGCAGCTTTGTGTCCTGCTCTACCGTAAGCCCGCGGTAATCGACAAGGACTACAGACTGGGCATCTTTGATATTTGCAGAAATTTCTTCTACGACGGGTTGTTTCAATTCAATCTTGGCCACTTTCTTTACCTCCTTATAGATTATTCTGCCGAAAGGAGTTTTCCTGATTATCCATAAAAAAACCTTCCTTCCCCGGATATACCCGAAGACAGAAAGGTTCTATATCAAAACAAAACGAACTCTTTTCCTCGGCAGGCGTTTTCCCCTTACGCCGCGCAGACTGTTTCTGTCCACCCCGGCACCTGCTGTCTTCGGCATGGCTTTTCCAATATCGGATCAGCTTTTATTACTATACGGTATTAGGAGCTGTTTGTCAATAGGATTATTGGTAATTTCAGTTTCTTAGTTTCACGGCGCCGTCACATACCCCTCGTCATCAATGGACGCCTTGGGCGAAATAGAGCGCATATACGAAATCACCCTTGCCTTTTCCTCGCCATGCAGCATGGTTGTCGTACAGTTTTTCTGCAATGCAGGGATAAACTGCAGGCTTTCCAGGCCGTCTTCATTTATCACCGCCTTCACCAGGCAGGTATCCAACTGCCTGGAATTAAAAAGGAAATTCCCCAGGCTGTACACCACCGGCACGCCGTTCACGTACTGGATCGGCTGCAGACAGTGGGAATGGTCGCCGATAATCAGATCCGCCCCCGCATCCGCAATTTTCGGTGCCTGGTCTAACTGCGCCCAATCCGGCACATCCGTGCTTTCTGTCCCCCAATGGATATACACAATCAGGAAATCACATTCCTGTCTCACTTCCCTTACCACTTGCAGCAGCTTATCCGGATTCCAGCAGCGGAACACCCCCGGCGAAGTATCGGTCGCCCCTTTTGTGTCCGGGTTGTCCAGCCGTTCTATCTGGGTTGCGGACACTATCCCGATCTTTATATCGCCTGCGATAAAATAGACAGGCGCGGAGGCTTCCGCCAGATTATTCCCCGCCCCCACATAAGGCATCCCGATACCCTGCAGGATTTCCATTGTGTCCAGGAAAGCATCCAGCCCGTAATCATACGCATGGTTATTGGCAAGAGAGACAATATCCGCCCCCATATCATGCAGAATCTGCGCATATTCCGGCTTTGCCCGGAAAGTAAACTGTTTTCCCTCCGTAGGCGCGCCTCTGTCTGAGTAAGGGAACTCATTGTTTACCATGAAGATATCCGCGCCATTCATCTCTGACATCAGATCCTCGGAAATACTGTCATATATCCCGTTGGCACGCTGCAGCATTTTGGACATAATACTGTAACCGGGATCGAAAAGAATATCCCCGGCAAAAGCAATCGTTACTTTCCCCTCTTCCGCCGTCTCTTTTGCATAAATATTGTTTTCCGCCATATACTGGCTGTCTGCAAGGATATCCGCGTATTTCCCCGGCGGCTCTTCCGGCTCCTGCGTTTCCCCGCCCGGTTCCGCCGCTGCCTCCGTCTTCAGACCGGGAAGCCCCTGCCCTTCCTGACCCTCCCCCTGCGGGCTGCCGTGATTTGAGGAAGAAGGCCTTGTCTGCTCCACCCTTTCCTGCAGGCTTACGGTTTCTTTTTCCTCCCCTGCCTTTATATAATAAATCAACAGTGCCGTCATACCTGTAAGGAGAACAAGGATCAACGTAGCCCAAAAAGCAAATACCGTATTCACAATATGTTTTTTTCTTTTCCGTCTCTTCATACCCGCCTCCATACCGCACGGCACAGACCACCCTAAAACCTTCCTGCAGCGCTCCGCCTGTATGGCAAAAGCCACCTGCGGCCCAGGCCAACAGATGGCTTTTTCATATTAAAACTTAGCTACATTTACTTTCACGCCAGGCCCCATGGTAGAGGACAGTGTAATGCTTCTCAGATACTGTCCCTTTAATGCCGACGGCCTTGCCTTTACGATAGCTTCCATCAATGCATTGAAGTTCTGCTCAAGCTGCTCTTCCTGGAAGGAAACTTTTCCGATCGGCACATGGATAATATTGGATTTATCCAGCCTGTACTCAATCTTACCGGCTTTGATATCCTTAATGGCCTTCGTCACATCCATCGTTACCGTTCCCGCTTTCGGGTTAGGCATCAGGCCCTTCGGCCCCAATATTTTACCCAGGCGGCCTACCACGCCCATCATATCCGGGGTTGCGACAACCACGTCAAAATCCAGCCATCCGTCATTCTGGATTCTTGGAATCAGTTCATCGCCGCCGACAAAATCAGCCCCGGCCGCTTCCGCTTCATTTATTTTATCGCCTTTTGCAAAAACAAGCACTTTTACTTCTTTTCCTGTCCCGTTCGGCAATACTACTGCGCCGCGGACCTGCTGCTCCGCATGCCGTCCGTCGCATCCTGTCCTGATATGGACTTCTACCGTCTCGTCAAATTTAGCGACAGCCGTTTTCTTTGCCAGTGCAATTGCCTCCAGGGGCTCATACTGCACCGAACGGTCTACCAGTTTTGCAGCCTCTTGATATTTCTTTCCACGTTTCATTTTAATTCCTCCTATGGTTCAAACGGCATTCCGCCTCCCACTTTATATTTATATTTAAACCCGCTCCGGCTACAGCCGCTGTCACAGGCCGTCCCGCCGGGGCATCCGCCGCCTGCAGCTTCTTATTCTTCCACCGTGATCCCCATGCTTCTTGCGGTGCCGGCAATCATGCTTATAGCCGCTTCCAGAGATGCCGCATTCAAATCAGGCATTTTCATTTCCGCGATTTCTTTTACCTTTTCTTTTGAAATGGTAGCAACTTTCGTCTTGTTCGGCACTGCGGAACCGGATTTAATGTTGCATGCTTTCTTCAAAAGTACTGCAGCAGGAGGGGTTTTCGTAACAAAGCTGAAACTTCTGTCTGCATATACCGTAATAACAACAGGGATAATCACATCCCCCTTATCTGCCGTCCTTGCATTGAACTGCTTCGTAAATTCAACGATATTAACACCATGCTGCCCAAGTGCCGGGCCAACCGGCGGAGCCGGTGTCGCTTTTCCGGCAGGAATCTGTAACTTAATATATCCTTCTACTTTCTTTGCCATTTTGGCTACCTCCTAAAATATTGTGGTCTGGCGCTTTTCCCCGGCTGTCCCTTCCGGCCGGATGGGGCACTGGAACGTGTTTGAAAATCCATTCCCGCAATCTGCACGCAGCCCCGCCGCTCCCTGCGGGCAAACTGTGGCGCACATCTTTAAGGAAAACAATTTGGTAACACCGCCTGCCAGTACCGGGTTCCTGCTCCCACTGCCCCGGGCCTTTCCCGGGGTCCTTGCAGTTACTGCTATATTTAAACCGAAATCCGCCAGGATCCTTTTCAACCGAAATCCAATACAAACCCATGCCGGGCCGGTATAAATACCAATCTCAAATCCCCTCTGCTATAACTTCCTCACTTCTGCAAAACCAATCTCAACCGGCGTATCCCTGCCAAACAATTCCACATTGATCGTTGCGGTCTGTTTGCCGTAGTCCATCCTCTGGACCATGCCCACCGTATCCTTCCAGACCCCCGCAACCACTGCCACGGAATCACCCTCCGCAAAATCTACGGTGACATTCTCCGTCTTAATGCCCAGAGGTTTCATCTCCGCCTCTGTCAGCGGTACCGGCTTGCTTCCCGGCCCCACGAATCCTGTTACGCCTCTCGTATTCCTGACTACATACCAGGTGTCGTCATTCATCACCATATTGATAAGCACATAACCGGGGAATAATTTTTTCTGGACATTCTTCTTCGCGCCGTTCTTCATCTCCACTACATCCTGCATAGGGACGCGTACCTCCAGGATCTCTTCTTCCAGATGCCTGTTTTCGATGGTCTTCTCAATATTGGCCTTGACTTTGTTTTCATATCCGGAATAGGTATGTACTACATACCAGTTTGCCTCTGCCATCCATCCACCCTCATTCTATAATGTTGTCAGGAAATCAATGCCATACTGGAACAGAAAGTCAAGTATGGCAATAATCATGCCTGTCACTACCGAGATGCAGACAACCGCAACCGACTGCTTCACGAGTGAATCCTTGTCCGGCCATGTTATTTTCTTAAATTCAGTCTTCACACCCTGAAAAAAGCCCGTTTTCCGTGCCTTTTCTGTCTTTGCGGAATCTCCCATATTGTACTCCTTTCCAATAATACGGACTGCCCTTACTTCGTTTCCTTGTGTACCGTATGGGTGCGGCAGAACCTGCAGTATTTCTTAATTTCCATCCTGTCCGGGTGGGTTTTCTTATCTTTTGTCGTATTATAGTTACGCTGTTTGCATTCTGTACATGCCAATGTGATTTTCGTACGCATATCTTTTTCCTCCAAATTTTTGAGCATAAAAAAAAGACCTGAAACATATCTCGTTTTTCTACTATAACATAAGAGCGGATTTACGTCAACCCATTTTAATTACATAAAAAATTAATTTTGCTCTTTTATTTTTCTGTATTTTTGCCGATGAATATGGTATAATAAGTTTAAAAAACAGATTGCACTCCCGGATGAAGATTAATTCCCAGATCAGGGAAGCTGTTTGCAATTAATCTTCGGGGGAACAGACTCTCTCATAAGCCTGTCAGTAATGCGGAACAGGCTTAAGTATAATTTCAAGGACGAAAGGAGGGGAGTGTAATGGCATATAATAACAGCATAGCCCTTAACAATGTGTATAACTATTATCTGACTACTTATGCGCCAAAGGGTTCTTCCCGTTATGACACTCATAAGAAAAGCGAGCTGCGCAATATATATAATTCCATTGTGAAACTGAACAAGGAATCGCCTTTATATAAACTGGACAGCAGCAAAGAATCTAAGAGTTTTGCCGTAGGGATCAAGGAAGATGCCAGAGAACTCCGCAATGTAATCGCCTCTTTGGGAGGCTTGGATGAAGAGAAGATTTTAAACAAAAAAGCTTCTTATTCCAGTAATGAAGATATCGCAACAGTCGCTTTCATCGGCGACCACCCGGAAGACGCCCGGATCCCTTCTTATGATATAGAAGTGCAGGCCCTGGCCTCCAACCAGGTGAATACGGGGACGTTCCTTCCAAACACAAAGGTACAGTTACCGCCGGATACTTATTCTTTTGATGTACACATCAATGATTTGAACTATGAATTCCAGTACAGTATAAAAGAGGGGGAAACCCACCGCTCCATCCAGGAACGTCTGGCGAAGCTGGTCAGCAATGCGGAAATCGGCCTGGAAGCTGATATTGTCGAAGACGGCAAAGGTAATTCCGCCCTGCGGCTCCGTTCCACGGCGGAAGGATTGAAGGAAAAACAGTCTTCCATCTTCCTGGTATCCGATGATTTTACCAGCAAGAAAAGCGGCTCCGTTTCCTATTTCGGGCTGGATCAGCTAACCGGCCCCGCTGCTAATGCAGAATTTACGTTAAATGGTAAAAAGCTTACTTCCCAGTCGAATAACTTTACCATAGACAATCTTTTTGAAGTCACGTTAAAAGGGGTAAGCTCCGCCAAAGGGGATACTGCTACCATCGGGCTGAAAACAGATGTCGAGTCGCTGACCGAAAATGTAGGCGC
This sequence comes from uncultured Lachnospiraceae bacterium, assembly GCA_947385425.1. Taxonomy (GTDB): domain Bacteria; phylum Bacillota; class Clostridia; order Lachnospirales; family Lachnospiraceae; genus Kineothrix. The sequence continues at coordinate 19,576 of CANDKY010000010.1, forward strand.
CCTGGTAAAAGGCTACAATTCCTTTATTGAGAGTATGTCGAAATACAGGGATAATTTTGCCGGCAGCCGCAAACTGCTCGGCGAGATGCGCGGCATCACTTCGCGCTATCACAGCCAGTTCGATATCCTCGGACTGAATTTAACGGAAAAAGGAACCATCGAGATAGATAAAGGCGATCTGAAACACGCGGCATTTTCCGAATATGCGAAAGAAGATTTTTCGGCCATACGCCATTTTGCCAATACCCTTGTACGCAAAATGGATCAGGTTTCGTTAAACCCGATGGATTATGTGAATAAGACTGTCGTCGCCTATAAAAACCCGGGCAAAAACTATGCGACGCCTTATATAACCAGCGCCTTCAGCGGGATGCTGTTCAACAGCTATTGTTGATTAGCCGTGCCGCTTTAGCGGTATATTTCCTTTGCATGGGGCTGTGCAATCGAGTAGGGGAGGCTTTTCCTCCTACTCACCGCGCGGAGTGCGTGCAGCAAAGCTGCTAATTTCCTTACGCATCCCTGTGCATAAAAAAAGTTTCGGCATGGTATATATTACCACGCCGGAACTTTTTTGTACACGGCACATGCAGAGGATAATGCCGCTAAGGAACTGTATGTAAATAACCTATGCCATTTGCTGGTCTTTTTCTCCGATTGCACCAACCCAAAATCAGTTACATAGCCCGCTATGCGCCCGATTTTGGGTAATTACGTAGTAATTTTGCACACTCAGAGAAAAATCCGGCGCAACTGTCACAGGTTATTTACATACAGTTCCTAAGAAATCTCACGGAAACAGGGAAAAACATTCCCATGCCCGATTGTGCTTCGTCAAAGGGGTATATTCCCATGCTTTTTATACGGCTGTTCTTCCTTTTTATCGCCAAAAGCACGCAAAGCACGCAAAAGTTTCCCCCTCGTTTCCTCGGGCTTTATCACCTCGTTGACATAGCCCCTGGCGGCCGCCACATAAGGGTTTAGGAAACGCTCCTCATACTCCTTCTTACACTGCTGCCTCATTGCCTGCGGATCGGACGCCGTTTTGATCTTGCGTTTAAAAGCGATATTTACCGCCCCGTCCGCGCCCATCACCGCAATCTCCGCAATAGGCCATGCAAATACCATATCGGCACCCATTTCCTTAGAGTTCATGGCTATGTAAGCTCCGCCGTAAGCCTTCCTCATAATCACGGATATCTTCGGCACAGTCGCCTCCGCATAGGCATAAAGTACCTTTGCGCCGTGGCGTATAATCCCGTTGTGTTCCTGCGCCGTCCCCGGCAGGAAAGCCGGGACATCCACCAGCGTCACTAACGGTATGTTAAAACAGTCGCAGAATCGGATAAAACGCGCCATTTTATCCGATGCGTGGTAATCCAGGGAACCGCCCATGCAAGCCGGCTGGTTGGCAACAAACCCGGTCACTTTCCCTTCCATCCTCCCCCAGCCGATGACCACATTCTGTGCAAACTCCCTTTGTACCTCAAAGAAGCTGCCCTCGTCCGCAACGCAGCCAATAACCTCCTTTACATCATAGGCACGGCGGGAATTATCCGGCACAATTTCCCGTATCCTGCTGCCCCTGTCACCCTGGAAAAGGATTCTGTTTATATTGCCCATCCTGCCCATCCGTTTATTGACGCCATAAAGAAACGACTGCTTTTCCCTGCCGTATTTTATTTCCGGCGCCTTTTCCCCATTGTTGGCCGGGAGATAGGAAAGCAGCTTCCTCACCCCCATCAGGCATTCGCCCTCCGAATCGTAAGTAAAATGGGCCACCCCGCTTTTGCTGGCATGGATCTCCGCACCCCCCAGTTCCTCCGCCGTCACCTCTTCATTGATCACTGTCTTCACAACATTCGGCCCTGTAATGAACATTTTGGAAGTATCCCTCACCATGAAAATAAAATCGCAGATTGCCGGGGCATAACATGCCCCGCCGGAACACGGCCCCAGGATCACCGCTATCTGCGGAATAACCCCGGATGCCTTCGTATGCCTCAGGAACATGCCGCTGTACCCGCTGAGGGAGGATATCCCCTCTTCAATCCTGGCTCCGCCGCTGTCATTGATACAGATTAAAGGCGCCTTCATTTCCATCGCCATATCCTGGATCCTGCATATTTTAAGGGAATGATACTCCCCCAGCGTACCTCCGATTACGGTAAAATCCTCGCTGGCAACAAATACCAGCCTGCCGTCAATCTCCCCATATCCGGTCACTACACCGTCTCCGGGCACGCGCCGCTTATCCAGGTCAAAATCATCTATCCTGGATTCCATAAATCCGTCTACTTCCACAAAGGTATCCTTATCAAGAAGCGTCTGCACCCTCTCCCTTGCGGTCATCTTTCCCGACATATGCTGCTTCTCTATCCTGGACGCGCCTCCTCCCAGCTTCGCCTTCTCGCGGCGCGCCTCCAACTCCCTGACTGCCTCATCCCAGGTCCTGTTCCCCATTGCTCCGTTACTCCTTTCACAGCCGGATTTTTTCGCGGCAAAATAATTTACTCTGTTTCCGGTAATCCGTTTTAAGTATCCGGCTTTTTAAACCATATACTTTGATTATATTATATTTTGATATTCAAATTATTTGACTTTATTATAACATATCTGCTCTTTTTGGCAAGTAAATTTTAAAAAATTTTCTACCTGTGCGGTTGGCACCCTGTCCCCTCCCGACGGCTCTGGCTACACAGGAGAAAAAAATCCATTCAAAAAAATGATGAGATTTCTTACGGCTTTTTCGGACAGATTTGCTGCCGTTTTTGGCGGAGTCACCGCCTGGCAGCAAATCTGTCCGGAAAAACCGTTAGAAATATCTCATTTTTGCAGTTGGATTTTTCTTCTCCTGCGCAGCCAGAGCCGCCGGGAGGGGACAGGGTGCCAGCCGCACAGGTGGAAAATTTTCTACCTGTGCACCGGCATTTCATTTTTATATTGACATATTCCATCCATTGGGTAAAATACAATCAAAGGAAAATCCCAAGGAGGTGCCCCTATGTGTGGAATCTGGCTGCAAATGCAAAATACGGCGCTGTAACATCAATTTTATTTAATCAAAAGGAGCATGGTTATCACTATGGAATATAAAATCAGGGAAATGAAGAACACGGAATATGGCCTGCTGGAAGACTTTTTGTATGAGGCAATTTTCGTACCGGAAGGTGCGCCTGCACCCCCGAGGGATATCATCCGCCGGCCGGAACTGCAAGTGTATCTCACCGGCTTTGGCAGTGAAAAAGACGATATCTGTTTTGTTGCCAAGGCCGATCAGAAAATTGTCGGCGCAGTATGGGTCCGTATTATGGACGATTACGGGCATATTGATAATGAAACCCCATCCTTTGCCATCTCCCTCTATAAAGATTACAGGAATTACGGTATCGGTACCGCCCTGATGCTGAAAATGCTGGAAACCCTGAAAGAAAAAGGGTATAGGCAGGCTTCCCTGGCTGTCCAGAAAGCAAATTATGCGGTGAAAATGTATAAAAAGGTCGGTTTTGAAACAGTCCATGAGAATGAAGAAGAATATATCATGAAATGCAGCCTGGCCGGATGGAACGGCGGGATGCATCCGGAAACTCCCGGAATATGATTTTTTCCAAAAAGACAGGCGGAAGCTTATCTGCTGCCGCCTGTTTTTACCCATATCATTTATTTCTCCGCTTCTGCCATCTCCAACGCAGCCGCGATTACTTTATCCATATCGTAATACCTGTATTGTCCCAGCCTGCCGCCGAAAAGAACTGTCTTTTCCTCCCCGGCCAGCTTCTGATATTCATCAAACAATTCATTATTCCGTTTATCATTTACCGGATAGTATGGCTCATCCCCTTTTTGCCATGCCGCCGGATACTCCCTCGTAATAACCGTCCCCTTCTGGTTTCCGAATTCAAAATGCTTATGCTCGATGATCCTGGTATAAGGCACTTCGCGCTCCGTATAGTTCACTACCGCATTCCCCTGATAATTATCGCAGTCCGGCATTTCCTCCTGCTCAAACCGCAAAGAACGGTACTCCAATGCCCCGAGCTTATAATCAAAATATTCATCAATCATACCGGTATAAAGAGTTTTTCCAAAAGTCACACTGCCATCCATCCTGCAGGCAGCCACAAATTCCTTATACTCCGTCCCGGTGCGGACTTCCGTGCCTTCCAACAGCTTCTCCACGATTGCCGTATAACCGCCCTCCGGGATCCCCTGGTACAAATCGTTGAAATAATTGTTGTCATAGGTAAACCTTAACGGTACACGCTTAATAATAAACGCCGGAAGTTCCGTGCAGGGGCGTCCCCACTGCTTTTCCGTATACCCTTTGATCAGCTTCTGATAAACATCCTTTCCTGCCAGGGACAGCGCCTGCTCCTCCAGGTTCTTCGGCTCTGTAATATGAAGTTCCCTGATCTGGCCTTCAATGACGGCTTTCGCCTGCGCCGGCGTCCGGATCCCCCACATTTTACTGAAAGTATTCATATTAAACGGCAGGTTATAAAGTTCATCCCCAAATACTGCCACAGGCGAATTCACGAAACGGTTGAACACTGCGTATTGGTTGATATACTTCCATATCTTTTCATCCGAAGTATGGAAAATATGTGCCCCATACATATGTACATGAATACCCAATATCTCCTTCGTATAGATATTCCCGCCGATATGCTCCCTTTTATCAATGACAAGGCATTTCCTGCCCCTTCCCTTCATCTCATTCGCAAAAACAGCACCAAAAAGCCCGGCGCCTACTATCAAATAATCATAATGCATGACTGTCATTCCTTCCGCAATTTTTCCGCCTGTTATTTCCGCGTCTGTCCTGTTATTCCTTAAGCTGATATTTTTCCAACTGCAAATAGTCATCCATCAACTCAAGGATTTTCTTACGCCCGCTCTTATTCAGCTTCACATAATACTGCATTACACGGTTTTCAAGGATTTTCTCACCAAGGCTTGCTCCTTTCTCCAAAGAACTGAAATCCACCGGGTTCAGGTTCAGCTTGTCACACATCTTAATGACCGTACCGTATGCCATGCCCTCTATCCCTCTATCCAGTGCCGTAACCAGTGTGCTGTACGGTATTTGCATATCGATCGCAAACTGCCGTACGCTCTTGTACTGTGTCAAAATTTCCTTCTTTAAAATTTCTGCCTTTGTCATATTTGGCTTCCTCCTGTCACTTTTCTTCCTGTTATTATTGCTCAATTAATACGATACAGGCATCCGATTAAGTCGAATATGTATATTATAGCACATATACGGTATTCCGTCACTATTTTTTGTAAATGTATTCTGAATTTTAATACTTTTTTAAAATTTCACGCAAGCCGCAGGCTCCTCCCGCCTTGAAAGCTTTAAACTTTTATACAAAAAGAAAGGCTCCTGCCCGGCATCATATCCGCTGTACCGGAAGACAATTTTACAGGAGCCCCAGAAATGATGTATCCGCCAGACCAAACGGCAGACAAGTACCGCACCTGCGGCACCATAAGTTATCGTTAAATTACGACAATACTATTTTAAACTGGACCTCCAGGCACGTCAAGAATATATACATAATCCGCATAAAAGCATAAATGTCTATTCCTGGGTGCATATTCTTAATTCCAGTTCCGCATCCCTCTGCATGGATGCTCCTCCCTCAGAAGAAAATCCGTCCCATAATGCCGGGCCGTTTTTTCTTCTGGCATCCATTCAGAGGGATGCTGTTTCCAGTTCCTCGTCTCTGCATGGATGCTCTTAAAAGCTACCGCTGTCCTCATGCTGCCCGATTGCTTCTGACAAGTCCTTTAAAAACGGGATGACTGCACTTTCCAGAATATCTGCAATCTTCGCGTCCTCGTTCTGCCGTATTGCATCCCCGAGGGCGCCCAGCCGGTCATTCATCTCCTGTTTTGCGGTATGTAGCTTCTTGGCATCAATCATGTCCGAAACCTGATTATATACCGCTATTACCCAATTCAGGCCATCGATACACTGCTTACGAAAAGCATCCGTGTCCGCCTGCCTGCTTCCCTTCAGTTCCCCGCAGAGCGTCCCCAACCCGGGGATTAGTCTCTGCAGATACTCACCTACCACTCTCAACGCTTCCTGTTTTTGTTCCTGTAAATTTTCCATGTTTTCTCCCTTTCCATACGCATAGCCTGCCGCAGAATAATCTACCGTATCCCCTCGCTGCAGAAAAATCATTTTGCGGCAGCCCATTATCAAAATATCCTGCCTTTTCAGTCAACACCAAGCCCCTCGCACACCTTATCCGCTATCAATGCCGCCCCTGCCGCATTTGGATGGACACCATCACTGGTATACTCCATGGCATTTTCATACGTAATACCGCATCCAAACACATCAATCACCTCTGCCCCTTTCGCATCTGCCACCGCTTTTATACAATCATTGTAATTCTTAACCGTCAGCTCCTGCCCATTCCGGAACGGGGAACTTTGCCCCGTATCATCCCATTGCGAAACTTCCACTATCGTGCCGCAATAGATCTGCGCGTCCGGATACCACATCTGCATTTTGTCCAGCATCAGGCCGTAAGCCTCGCTGAAATTCCGGATATACCCCTCCTGGACCTGTGATGTCCCATCATAAGATCCTATCGGTATATCATAAAGAAAGTCATTCGTACCCATCAGGATCAAAATCACATCAGGCCACGATCCTTCCGCCCCTGCCAGATCCGCAATCCTCTGATTCCCGCAGGCATAAGCCCCTTCATGGTTGTCCTGCGACTGGCCGCTCACCGTACTGCCTGAATAAGATGCATTGCTGCAAAGCTCCATCCCCGTCCGCTCCAGCACCTGCATCCACCAGGTTTCCTCAACGGTCGGAATATCTCCGTACTCCGGATAAAACCGGCTGTAATTGTCCGGGATATACCCCGTAAAAGTTGAAATGCTGTCCCCGCAGACCGACATCCTCTTCCCGCTCCAGGGTGATTCCGCTGCCCCTTCCTCCTTTTGCGCCGTCATTCCCTCCTCCCTCTGGGAAACCCGGCTTCCCTCCCCATTACCTGTCCCATCTGGCATCTTGTCCTGCCCGGTTCCTGTCTCTATTCCACCCTCTGCTTCTATTACATTATCTACCTCTATTCCATTATCCGCTTCTATCCCGCTATCTGCTTCTATCCCATCCCCTGCCTCAATTCCGGGCTGTCCAGCCTGCCGTCCGTCCGCCCCTGCACTTTCTCCTCCTGCAATCCCCTCCCTGCCTTCACCATCTCCCGGCCCAGGCCCCCCACCATCCCTGACACCATCCTGTGCCCGGTTCCCGCAACCTAAAAATGCCAGCGCTGTCAACAAAACCAACAACCCGGCAATTCTCCCTTTCCATTTTACGCCACTCACTATAACCATATACTCCTTTCTCCATTCCGTCCAACCACCGCAATCCACACCAAAGCACCTAAACTGCATCCGGCCAGGAAAAACCTGGAAGAACGCCAAGCGATACTTCGCTTTGCGTTCTTCCGCGTGAAATGGATTTGCATTGCTTCGCATTGCAAATCCCAGAAGCTCTTAGGCGGCGTCCTTTGACGCCTTAGAGCTTCTTTTCACACTCTGAACATCGACTGCCTCGCCCCATGCAGTTTCGTACTGTGTTTCAGCACATCATCCACCGCATCCATCCGCAGCCCCGCGTCTATAAAATCACAGTTTTTACAGAACGGGTAATTCTGCCGTCCTGTCCTGATTGCATTTCTGAGAATCTGGTACTTCTTACTGTTCCACCCTTCCCTTAAAGGCACCTCATGCAAATCCGCCAAATCCGTCACCTCAAAATTATCACAGCAGCAAATCCCAAGCTTCCCGTTCGGCATAATCCACATATCCGTGTAAGGCATCAGGCAGGTTTCTTTAATCACTTTATCCGTAGCCGGTTTATTCGGCGCGCTCCCCGCACGGTTTGTCAGCACTTCCTTCAGATACCTCATCTGAATCAATATATCCACATCCCTGAATTTCTCGGGCTTCGCCAAAGCATATGCATAGACTCTCTGGACACTTTTATGCAGTTTCATATCCATACAGTAATTATTGATAATCAACTGGTTTACATAAGGGGCAATTTCCTTCACCATATCCACGGTCAGCAGCAGTCCATTCGTGGACATGAAAATAAACGCATCCGGCAGCTTCTTCCTCGCATACTTATGGAACTCCATAATACGCGTGTCCAACAACGGTTCATTGTTGCCGTACATTGTCAGATGCCCCTTGTATCCCCACTCCGACAACTGATCAATGATACTGTAAAACAGCCCCTCATCCATCCTCATGTAAGGACGCTTCTCCGCATTCTTATTCGCCGTACAGAACTCACAGGTACTGTTGCACCGGTTGATGGTTTCCAGATTAACCACCAGCGGCTGCGGAACCTCTTCACTGGACATAAAATATTCAATATAATCCCTCTGCAGCTTCCTCCTGGTAACAAACTGCAGCTTTAAATAACTTTCACTGGCTAACATCGGGAAATACTTCCTGGCATTCCAGCCTAATCTCCCTAAAAAATTGTGTACATGAACCGGCATCTGTATATCTCCTTTAGTCTCTGTTTTCTCCTTTTAACAAGCGTAGCTATTTTTGTCCTACACACCTCTAACATCATAACACCTTACAAAAAAATGGTCAAGCACATACCCCTGTTCTATTTACCCATTTCAAACAACATTCTATTCTATAGAAGATATATTAAAGGTAACCAACAATTCAATAACAACCTTCTCAAAAATTACGTTTATATCCTTAATAATTTCTCTTGCCTTTGATGGTATACTCCCAAAGTTATGAAATATTAAACATCTGACGGAATACAGGCTGTCCGCAACGTCCGCTTTTTCCTTCTTAGCCGACTGCTTCAATATTTCATTACAGGCATCCCTTAATTTTTCCTTTATTGTCCCATCCATATGAGAATATGTACTAAACAATTCCTTTACTCTATATTTTTCTCCAGACAGTCTCTGCAGCTCATCCTTCAAATCAAATAGATTATTTGTATCTGCGCTTATCTTACTGCTAAGCTCTATAAATTCATAAGAAAAAATGTCTCCAATCAACAATTCCACCATCTGATACAGCATGTGAAACCTTGCAAGAGGTGAGCGTTCAGTCTGTATAAGCAAACTTTTAAATACCTCTATAATAAAAAACTTCTCCTTTATATCATTGGATATCCTCCGTATATTAATCCTCTTTCCCACATCAACCTCCTTCTTAACCGAAGAAGAATATTGCCAAAAGGAATACCCGTACCCAAATAAATCTACAGTATAATCATCAACAGCGAAATTCTTTATTTGTCCACAATTACTTTTGCATAAAACAAAAATAATTGCATCCTCTGAATAAAAATCGGTTATTTCCAAAATATCACTGCTTTCACGTTTACTTTCTTCATCAATACTATCTAATAACAAATATATTGCTATATAAGCATATTTCAAAAAGAAGCTATTCTGCGCATAATCGTGCTCATTTGATAATAATGCCTGAATAGGAAATATCCACCCTAACCTTACATTCTGCTGCCTGTCATAAACCTGGAATATGTCATTTTCCCTGTTTAATATATCAGTACCCAATATTTCAAAACAATAATCATTTACATCTTTTTCTACAATTAAATTCAAACAAGTCTCACACTTCAAGCATCCTTCTTTTGAATTAAATACAGTAAAACATCCTTTCTCCAAATCATAATCTACATGAGAATAAATGACATCCTCATCTTTAAACTTTAGATACATATCTACACCTGGCTTCTGTACTTTTGATAACAATTTACGGCAGCATTATATAAATTTAGGTAAGAGTCACTTTCCGAATTAAATAATTCCCTGAAAAAATATTGAAAAAACATCCTCTGTCCATTTCCTATTTTTTTTGACTCAGCCCTGACCTTTTCCAATCCCAGAAGAAGTTCTACAAACCACTCATTTTCTTCATTCCCACCTGTTTTCAATCCTTCAAACATAGCATTCAGAGCTTCAAACGAAGATAATTTCCCGAAATCTTTCAGCCGTCCAATTGCGGCGCCAAAACCCGTCAGTGCCGGTGAACCATTGAATACTTTAATAATATTTTCCCCAAAAGGATCTCCCCTGAAATTATATTCCTCAAAACATAAATTTTCTGTATCTACCAGCTTTTCAACTTTTTCCATGAACATTACATAAGAACAGATAAATTCCTTAAACAAATCTATTTGAGTATTTTCACGGGATAAATTTTCTAACATTTTAATATTATCCAATAAATCCTGCCTGTCTATCGGCAATTCATCCCTATAGATATATGAATTGAAACCTTCTACTGCATCTTTAAATTTTAATTCCTTTACTGATGGCTTTATTTTTCCTTCCGTCTCGGTAACTAATTTAACTCCATCGATATCCTTATCAACCAAATTTTTATATAATATCTCTATTTGGTGTCTTGTTGACATTGGAGTCTGCCCTGTATTTAATGTCAGCATCCTATACAATATTCCAAATTTATTTATCCCGGTATATACCTCCAAACGAAGCTTTTGTCCCAAAAACTCATTAAGGTTCCTGGAATCACACTCTTTTTCAAGTTCCTCCTTAGCCGCAATCATTGTATATGTCCTTTGCAGCCCATCCAATATCATCAAATTTTGGGGATTGACATTGAGATATTGCACAATCTGTTCATCACTCGTTTTTTCATCAATAATCCCGGATTCCGTTAATGCTAAAACTAAAGGCGGAATCACACATCCCCTCTTTAAATCCGTTTTAAGCAATGAATATACAGATTTAGATGACTTTATCCTTTTTCTTTGTAGATCGTTATTTTCTAAAATATCCATTGCAAAATCAAGATACTCCCCAATTGTAATCTCTACAAAAATATTCCAGCTTGTTATTCTTTTATCTTCTATTCTTGACAAGACCTTCATCAACTTTCTTTCCTTTCTCTCAGTATATCGTATTCTTCTGTTTTATATTCAAATATTATAAACTATCTCTTCCTGTGTTTCCACTAAAATATCGATTCGGCTATCTAAAGAACTGCCGCCACGCATTAAACCTACAAATAATAAGGCAAAAACCGCGCAAACAAACTATAAGCAAAAGCCAGCAAAACATACGCCATAATCCCGATGCAAAGCAAATTCCCGCACACTCTGCCCGCACCTCCTGCCAGCCTCTTCCTTCCGTCCCCCTGCGCCGCCGCAGCCATCCTCCCGCCGCCCCATTCCAGCAGGCCGCACAGCTTCTCCACCCCCACCGTCACCAGGTACATAAGAGGAATCAGCACCGGCAGGATATACCGCCCCTGCGGCTGATACTCCCAGGTATAAGAATAATAAATACTCAGTGCAACCGTAACAGCACAGAACAATGCCATACTAAAATAGAAAACAAGCTTTTTCTTCCGTTCCTCCCCCCGCCTGCCATCGCCCCATAAGCGCTGTACCGGGAGCACCGCCACAGTGCAGGCGATGATCCAGAACCGTTTATACCATAGATAAATCAGCCCGTGGGTCGGTATCCGCATCGGCCCGAACATAGCGATAAAACTGTCCCTGAGCAATGTCAGATACCCGCTTCCAAACAGCATTTCCCGCAAAGTCCGCCCAGAATTCTGATAAGTAACCCGTGTCAGCGGATTGAACTCCTCCGTGGCAGTCCTTATCGCGCATTGCCTCCTCGCATCCATCGCTATAATATCCCCGTCATACAGCACGGCATTGCGGATAAACCACCAGCCGATCCCTGCCAGGACAATCGCCGAGACAAACATCCCTTTACGCAGCAGTGCCTGCCATTCCACCCGTACCCCCTTTTCCCCGAAAATATGTACAAAATCCAATGCAAAGATAAGCATCGCCGCCACAATAATCCCATACGCATTGTAATAAGACAAAGCACACAAAATAATCCCCGCTGACAGCCGCACACAGTTATCCCTGCCATACCCTGTCCTTTGCGCCCGAAGCAGCGTATAGAAAATTACCGCCACCGAAAGCATCGCCATGGAATCCGTATTGACATAAGAATGGATAAAGATATTTTGGGGCAGGAACACCACCATCAACGTAAAAACCCACTGCAGATAAGGAGACTCCCACGCCTCTTTTGCAATCTGCCGTACATAATATGCCATCAGGACGCCAAATACCGCGTTTACCATCCGCGCCGCCAGCAAAAGCACATAACTGTCCGAAGTAAATATTTTCAAAAAACGCAGCAGAAAACCCTGGATAATATACGTAAGAATCGGCTGAAAAGCATAGGATGCCCCATACCCGTCCAGAATCACTTCCGGATCCGCGCCATGGGGCAGCCTTCCGTGATTACATATATATTCCACCACTTTAAACCGGTTGATTTCATCCGGAGGATCCCCGTAAGTCTGTACCGCGGCAAAACAGGTAATTGCTGCCAGGACAAGCAAATAAAAAACAGCCTCCAAAATCCTCTCCCTTTGTTTTCCGTCCTTACCCGTCATATTCCTGATGACCTCCCGCTCCCTGCCGTTGCCTGCTTCCATTCATACAGATACACCATATAGGGCGAAGCTTCCGTCCCATAAGCCTTCACAAATCCAAGCCCAAGTTCCTCCGCATTGGACAGCTCGAACCTGGAAAAAATATATTTCCCCCCCAATTCCCCAAAAGCTTCCGTATCGATATACAGATCCCTGTCTGCAGCCGTAAAGCTTTTAAAATTACTTACCACCGAATCCTCGGAACCCGAGTACACATATGCCCTTGCCCCCCAGTCGTCATAATAAATCCGGCTGGCTTCCACCCGATCCAGAGCCGGGGCAATGACCCGCCTGAAATCTTCCTTATACTGCTGCGGATAAAAACCAAGATAACCGTCCAACGTCGCAATCCCATTATATTCCAGCACCGCCGGATGAAAGCCGTAAGCCACCGACCATTCCCCGCTGTAACCGATATCCTCCTTTATCTCCCCGAACAGCCCTTCGGAATAAAATTCCTCATAGCTCATCTCATCAATATGTTTCCCCTTCAGAAGCTCCAGCGCCTTATTTTTACATGTGTCCAGCAAATCATTATATCTGGTGGGGGACAGCAATACCACACCGATAGCCGCCAGGGCCATGCCGTTTGCCGCAAACCTGCGCCAGGTTCCCGCAGCCCGCCATACCGTCTCCTGTACCTTAGCCGGACGCCCCTTCTCTCCTGCACTTCCCCCATATCTGCCCGGCGCCTGCCGTGCCAAATCCTGCCCATTGGCCCGCTGCCCCTTCTCTCCCGCACCCCTTCCATATCCGCCCGGTGCCCGCCGTGCCGGCTCCCCGGGCGCCGCGTACATCCGCTGCAGCACAATAAAAAAAGCCGCATACCAGAGGAAAGGATTAAAAAACACAGTCCGGTTAAACTGGAACCCCTTCAAAAACGGAACCAGCGTTTCCACCAGTCCCCGGAAAGCCCCCCAGTTATAAATGCCATACACCGCGCTGTTGAATACCAGCACCAGCATCAGCAAATTATAAATGTCACGGAACATTCCCTTCCAATCCCCCCTCGCCATATACCGCTGGTTCCGGTACACAAAATAAAACATACATACCCACCAGATGAACCGGTCATGCACGCTTTCCGCATGGAAAATCCCGTGCCTCCATACATCCGCGCCCTGCGCCAATATCTCCCCCGCTGTCAAATCCGCCTCCACCATCGTAGACCGGATGGTTTCCGTCCCGCCAAACAACATCACGCCGAAAAGACGGTATTCAAACACCACATACCCCGCGGCCAATACAAAAACCGCCGCAAGCAAAGACCTCGGCACCCTGCGGTCCCGCACCCACAGCCACAGTACCGCAGCCGCCAGATATGCCAGTATAAAAAACCCAAAATAGGAAAAATAAGACAGAAACGGATAGCAAAACAAAAATACATATAACTTCAAAGAAGGCCCCTTATAGATCCTCCGCAGCAGATACACTGCCAGAGGTATAGAAGCAAACGGTATCCCGAAAGCCGGGAACACATTTAAAATACCGTAAGCAAACCCCGTCAGTACTGCCAACGGCTTATATTCCCCAAACCTTTCCCCATACCAGTCCCTTGCCAACAGCCATACGCTTCCCATAGCGATCCCGATTTTCAGCAAATACCCTGCCGCATATGCCGCAAAGGAAGGCAGAATCATATACAAAACCGTATACAGTGACAGTTCCGAAGGCAGGTTGTCCCTTGTCACCCCGCCCAAAAAAGGCACATCCACACCATGCGCAAAAAAACTCCCCGTATTCTTCAGCATCCGGAACTGCGCCACGAACAAATCCAGGTTATCATGGACCGCAATATAACTGGACTCCCCAAATACGATATACACCCCTGCCGCGCCGGCAAAAAAAAGCACAATCAGGACAACATACCAATAACTGAATATTTTCCTCATTTATATATCCATACTCCTTTATTAAGCTGCTCAGGAAATTCCCATGCCCCACGCATGCGGCATGGCCAGTGATGTGACGGTTAAGAAATAAATCTTCCTGCCTCCGTTATTTCCCCGTTTCCTGCTGCTTCCTCTTATTAATCATAGTGAGCTGGATTTCAAAATCCCTCCGGTTCTTTATCGCCATATTGGACAGGATCAGCCCTGCAAAAAAAGACTGGATTGCCGCCAGCATAACGAATCCGCATACGAACAATGTCGGAAACTTTGCGACCAGCCCCGTATGCACAAACTCCACCAAAACCGGAATAAAAAAGACAACGGAAACCACTGCCAGAAGCAAAGCCAGTATTGTGAAAAACCCCAAAGGCTTATAATCCTTATACAGACGCCCTATTGTCCCAAGCACCTTGATCCCGTCCGCATAAGTATTCAGCTTTGACTCGCTCCCCTCCGGCCTGTCCCTGTACTCCACAACCACATTTTCTATCTGCATATTATTGGATACCGCATGGATCGTCATTTCCGTCTCTATTTCAAATCCTTTGGACAACACCGGGAAAGTCTTCACAAAACCATAGCTGAATGCCCGGTATCCCGTCATAATATCTTTCACTTCACAGCCAAACAGCCGGTTGATGCTCCCACGCACCAGGCTGTTCCCCATATTATGGAACGGGCGCTTATTTTCCGTAAAATAAGTCGAAGACAGCCTGTCCCCCACGACCATATCCGCATTATGGCCTAACACCCTGTCCACCATCTCCGGCGCATACTCCATAGGATAAGTATCATCCCCGTCCACCATCACATAACACTCCGCATCAATTTCCCGGAACATCCGCCGGATCACATTCCCCTTCCCCTGCATATACTCATAACGGATCACGGCGCCGGCCTGCTCCGCCAGCTCCACCGTCCGGTCTGTGGAATTATTGTCATACACATACACCACCGCCTCCGGCAGCGCCCTTTTCGCATCCCCGACCACCTTGGCAATCGTCTTTTCCTCATTATAACATGGTATCAAAACTGCAATTTTGTCCATACTTCTTTCTCCTACTGTTTATCATTACCTTATTCTAACAGAATATCCTTACCGCGTCCACAAAAATCCCGGAAGCCCTTAGGCGGCCTCCTTTGACGCCTTAGAACGTATTTTCACGTTAAAAGCCTTGATAAATAAACTCCGCCGCACTATACTCCGGCCCATAATACCCCAGCAATATCGTATAAAACAGAAGCGCATACCACAGGGCAAACCGCACCGGAAGCCTTTTCTTCTCAATCCGCTCCCTGACAGAACCTTTCCGCTGCATCAGGGAAACCGCCAGCAGGACAAACAGCGATACCGCCGCAATCACCGCCTCTATCGCATCCAGCCCCAACGCAAACACTGGCCCGCCCGCCAAACCGCCCAAATTCCATACACAGGCCGCTTTCAGCATATGTACAGCCGCAGACACAGATTCCGCCCGAAAAAAGACAAAACCAATATTTACAAGGAAAAACGTCCGTAAAATGCGGAAAAAATCCACCCGCCTGCTTTTCGGGTTAATACGGCACTTCTCCATTAGCTTCCCAAACAACGGCTCCAACAGCTCCCCGCAGACAATATACGCCCAATGCAGCAGCCCGGAGCCGATCACAAACTTCCAATCCCCGCCATGCCAGATCCCCACCGTAAACCAGAGCAGAAACATAGCGGAAAAAGTAGTGATCTGCTTCCCCCTCTTCTTTCCGAAACGCCCCCGCAGCCTCTTTCCCAGCTTCGAGAAAGCCTGCGTGCGCAGCAGCGGATAAAACACATATTCTTTCATCCACACCCCAAGGGAAATATGCCACCTGCGCCAATACTCCGAAATATTTTTCGACAGAAAAGGAGCCTCGAAATTCTCCGGCAGCTTCAGCCCGAACGTCTGCGACATTCCCAGCACGATATCCATACAGCCCGAAAAATTGGTATAAAGCTGGAAAGCGAAACATACCGTGGCTATCCAGACATAGATCCCCGCGTAAGACATATAATCATCATATACCGTATTTACCACCAGGTTCATCCGCTCTGAAATTACCAGCGTTTTAAAAAAACCCCATACCATCCGCTGCAGCCCGAACGTCACCTGCCGGTAATCAAACACATGCGGACGGAAAAACTGCTCCCCGTCCTCCCTGTAACGCAGGACAGGCCCCGACAATACCGCCGGGAAATACATGCCGTACAGCACCAGCTTAAAAAAGTTCTTCTGGGGTTCGGCAATTTTATTATACACATCAATGACATAACCCAGAATCGAAAGCGTATAAAAAGATACACCCAAAGGGGCCATCAGATGAAGCCCCCGCAGCACCTCTCCCTTTCCGGCGGACACCCCAAACAGCCCTGCCAGCCCGTTTACCGTATTTACCGCAAAATTCACATATTTCAAAACAACCAGTATTCCCAGCAGCACCGCCGTCGTCCCGGCCAAAGCCCTCCTCCGTCTCCCGGCATCCTCCGTTCCGGCTATCACACGGCTTCCGATATATGCCGCCGCACAGCCCGCCAACGGGTACAGAATCAAAATCCCGTTCCCTGTAAGCAAATAATAAGCCGCACTTGCCAATAATAAAAATACCCATTGCGTTTTCTTCGGAATCAGGTAATATATAAGTAAGATACAAGTATAAAAACATAAAAAATAAAAGGATGTAAATGTTGCCTGCATAAAAAACCTTTCTGTCAACCATTCCGCGGGCAGCAATGCAGACCGCAAATGGAGGTACGCCAATGAACCGCACAACAGATAATGCCGCCTATACAACAAACAATCTCACAGGACATGAAGGACATGAGACAGAAACCGGCAAAAGTATGCCCCCCGCTGAAACAGACAGCGGGAACCATACTCTGGCCGTGCACCATATCGGATATTTAGTCAGGAAAATAGAAAAGGCCGTAGCCGAATTCCAACATCTTGGCTATACGGTCCGCCAGGACACCGTCCTGGACACCATCCGCGGAATCCATATCTGTTTTATGGAAAAAGACGGCTATATGATAGAACTTGTCTCCCCCGCCGCCAACGGTTCCCCCGTTTCCAACCTGATCAAAAGATACAAAAACAGCCCCTACCATATTTGCTATACAGTAAAAGACCTGGACAAAGAACTTGCCCGCCTTACTGCGGAAGGCTACACTGCCATCGACACACCCGCACCCGCACCCGCGCTCGGCAGCCGGCGTGTCGTATTCCTGATGAATCCCTTCCTGGGCATGATCGAATTGCTGGAGGCATGAATTTTTTCCTGGAGCGCGTTTGAAAAATGCTTTCCCTGAAATGTGCGTCACAACACGCTCTAGAGCGTGTTTGAAAAATGCTTTCCGACAGATGTGCGTCACAATTTGTGGGAGATTTGTACCAAATGAAGGGCGCATAGCGGGCTATGTAACCTGAATTTGGTGCAAATATCGCACAAAGTGGGGCGTGCAGATGGTGGGAATGATTTTTCAAACACGCTCTAGCCAGCCAGTCTGCCGGATCCAATCAACGCAGCCCCGTCAGTCCGCAATCTGGCTCAAAATAATATCCACCATCTCACCCACATTCTTCATGGTGACAACCTGTCCCATGGAGAATTTCATGCCGAATTCCTGCTCCACCGCCGCGATTAAATTAATATGCTCCAGGGAATCCCAATCCTCGATATCCTCGGAAGTCGTGGAATCCTCCACCTCAATCGACGCATCGTCAAACACATCCCTGAAAACCTCATTTAATGTCCCGTATACTTCTTCTCTCGTCATTGTCCCTCTCCCTTTCTGTCCCTTTATCACTCTAACTAATCCGGATATACCGGTTCTTCTTCTCATACACTTCCGGAATCTCATACTGCCACACCGTATTGCCATGCCCGTCCTCTTCCGTTTTCGTAAAACCCTGGAGTGCGAAAAAATCCCTCACCATATTATTTTTCGCCGTAGGATAATAATACCCTCTCATTACGGAAATACCGGCCTCCCTGCACTTTTCCACCAGACAATCCATCATAGCATATTCCATATCCCGTTTCAATACACGGCAGCTCATAATCCAGAGCTCGATATGAAGCGCCGCCCCTTTCTTTTCTGCCGCTTCCTTCCCGGCACTTTTCTCTATCCTTCCGATCACCACGGACACCACGCCGTTATCCCCGAACTTGTCCTCCAGCTTCCCATATAAAGTAATATAATCGCCGGATGCCGCCGTCTGCTCTATCTCGCTCTGGCTGTACCTCTTTGTCGTCAGGTTAAACTGATTGCTCTTATTCGTCAACTGGGCAATACGCGCCATATACATCGGCTCAAAAGGCTTTATCGTACCTTTCATCTGCAGCGACTCCAGGTACTCCCCGTAATCCGCAAAATCCGCCTGCTGCTTCTCCCTCATCAGGTTTGCCTTATACATGTCATTGCGCTTTCTGTCGTCCTCCGACAGCCTCGTCACCTCAAAGAAACCGGAACGGTCAAGGACGCGTATATATTCCTCCGGCCTGCCGATCTCCGGCACCGCCGCCCCGGGAAACTGAGCCCTTACGATTTCCCGTTCCGCCGGATTGTCATCCACAAACACCAGGCTCTCCGGCAGCAGATTCAGCTCCCCGGCAATCTCGGCCATATTCCTGCTTTTCGGCTCCCAGTTAGCCTTAATGACAATGAAATCCTCCGGCTTCAGAACCCCTTCCGGATGCCGCAGGCCCGCCATCGCATTCTCTTCCTCATTCTTGGAATTTACATTCAGCATCACGCCGATATCCTTCTGCGCTTTCAGATAATTCTGAAATTCCGCATACACCTGCCCCATCGAAGTCTCCTGTCCGATTTCCAGATTTTCCGCGCCGTCGTCCCCGACCACCCCGCCCCAGAGGGTATTATCCAAATCCAGGACAAGAGCCTTCTTATTTTTTCCAAAAACAGCTTTGATAATATTGCTCAGATTGTATGCAAACTCCGGGACGGCATTCATACACATACAATACTTATACATATGCCAGTAAAAAGGATCCGCCCATTTATCCAGCCCGTATACCGACGAAATATAATTGATATCATTAATATAAAAATTATCATGACTTTCCGCATATTGGTAAAACCGCTCGTTCAGCCTTGTCAGAAACCGTATGCGCCCATGGAAATCGCTGGCATCCTGGTTCCCGAGCAGCCGGTAAGAAGGATATTCGAAATTATTCTGAATCACCGGACAATGATAAGTGTCCGACAATTTATCCCACATAGAAACAAACTGCCCATACTGCCCCTCAAGCAAAGCATCCACCGCATCCCTTCCATCCCCCGGACCAGGCCAGACAGCCACATTCCGGCTGCAGGTATGGATAAAAACAATATCCGGCGCAAAAGACGCCAGCTTATCATTCCCAAACATAGCATCCTGGAAATACTGCCCGTACTCCGACTCATAAAACTCCGGCAAAATCCCCTGGTTCAGCAAAAAGAGTTCCAGCATCCGGATAATATCATGTGTCGTACTCCCGCCCAGCACCGCAATCCTTTTACGCAAAAACCCTTCGTTCCCCTCTAAAAGCCGCCTCCGTATCTTCCTGGCATATTTCAAAATATAATCACTGTCAAAAGGATATTCCAGTTCCTTCACTCCGCCACACTCCCTTTCCAACACCCAGGGCCAGCCCCGCTTCCCTGCCACACCCTCCTGCCGCTTAGACTGTTACATATTTTACCACACTTTAGCCGTTACCGCTACCCCTGTCCCAAATCAATTTTCAAACACGCTCCAGTACCCCGTTTTTTACAGATCTATCATCCCATATATTACTGCCCAAGCCCAGGCGCCTGTCCTGCATCCGGAGCGGCCTGCCTGCTTTTTTGCATCGTTTTGGATGGTGATTTTTCTTTGCAGAAGATCCGAAAAACCAGGGGAAAATGGCCAAGGATGGCCATTTTAGGCTGTAAGGGGCATGAATGCCCCTTACAGCCGACCCGGACGCAGCCAAAAACCTGCATCTTCTGCTTAGGAACTATAGGAAAATCCCATCCAAATAAGCTGCAAAAAAGCAGGCAGGCCGCTCCGGATGCAGGGCAGGCACCGGCCTGTAAACCAATGCCATCAACTTAATTTTTCCGAGCTGCCCCCCTAATTATTCCGCGTCTCCTCACACTCCAATATAATCTGCGACAATTTCCGCGCATATGCCTCCCGCCCTTTTTCCGACAGATGCACCCCGTCCTCCAGGTACTCGTCTGCCGTATAAGCGTCCAGGCCGATCCCCTCATAGGCATTCATAAACAGAGTCTTCATATCGTCCGCCACATTTCCGCACACCCGATGATATTCCACCAGATTAGCCACCCCATTGCTGGACATATTGCCGTCCCCAAGATAAGTTCCGTCGCTTCCCCAGAAATGCGCATAGTTCGGGGAACACAGGACAATCTGCGCGTCCGGATAATCTTCGCGCAGGCTCTGTATTGCATTTCGCAGCGCCCCCACATAAGTGTACGGATCATAGACATCCGTTTCGTCATTCAACGGTATGCTGCTCAGAAAATCATTCATCCCGTATTCCAGCACAAAATAATCCGTCTCTGAAAAGTCACAACTGTCAAATACCTCTTTTGCCTTATGTCCCTCCATAATCCCGGGATCCACATCTCCGCAGATAGCATGTACGACACCCTGCAGGCATCTCGACGTCCATTTGCCGTATTCTGCGCTTTCGTCTGTAGACAGCGCCGCCGTCGTCCCGCCCATAGCAAGATTATATACATCCGCATCACAGTACATTCCCGTCAGGCTGACAATTCCCGTTTCATTCCTGTAGCCGTCCAGAATACTGTCTCCGAGGAAAACAATCTGGAGTTTATTGACCGCATGCCTTTCCGGTATCACATCCGTCATTTCCTGTCCTGAAATCTCCGGCTCATATAAATCATCCGGCGACAGGAACACCTGCCCCTGTGCCGCCCCATCCAAATTTCCTCCTTCCATATTTCCCCCTCCTGCATTTCCTCCGTTTATATTTCCTCCATTTGCGTTTTCTCCGTTTAAATTTTCTCCCTCTGTGCCTGTTCCCGCCACCGGCTTCCGGTTCGTTTCATTCTCCTGCTCCATTTCCGGCGTAGCCTGGGGATTCCTCACCATCCCGTCCCCGGATGCCTCCGTGCCCTGCGGTTCCGGTACGCTGTCCTCCGCCTTTTGGCCGCAGCCTGCTAATACAACAGCCAATACCGTCAGTAGTACTGCATAGACTTTTTTCATATACCCTCCTTCTCCTTTCCGGCTTCATAAACTGTGTATATTTTTATTTTTTCTGCCCATATTGCTTAATAACATACTATTTTAATCCCCAAAAAGGCAATTCCCTCCGGCTTGCAGCGGAGAGTTTCATCCCGCATGAAGCCATACATTTTTATACTCTTGCATATCGCAAGCCCTGCTTACGATACTGCACCAATATACTTCCAGTGATTTAAGAGAAAGTTACGCCAGCCTTAAGAAAAAATTAATCTTTTCCTGCTTTAATAGAAAATAGTATCAATAAATTTCCCGAGGTAACATATGCTTTTCAATTCCGTGGCTTTTGCCATATTTTTACCGATAATTTTTATATTATACTGGACATGCCCCGCAAAATTCCGCTGTTTCTACCTGCTCTGCGTCAGTTATTGGTTTTATATGAATATCGATGTAAAATATCCGGCGCTGCTTTTTTACATTACCGCAGCCTCTTACGGATTGGCCCTCTGCCTGGATGCCTGCAGCCCTCTGCGGCTGCGGAAAACCGTTTTTATTACAGGGCTCCTGGCAATAGCTGCGCCGTTATTCTTTTTCAAATACTATGCCGCCCTTTTTCCCGGCCGGGCCGCTTCCATACAGTTTATGCTTCCGGTAGGTATTTCATTCTACACCTTCCAGGCTTTGGGATACTTTATTGATATTTACCGGCGCAAATATCCCGCGGAACGGCACTTCGGCCATTACTGCCTGTTTATTTGTTTTTTCCCCCAGCTCCTCTCCGGCCCTATCGGGCGGGGCGACGGCCTGCTCCCCCAATGGAAACAGGAACACCCCTTCGATGCCGCCCAGGTTTCCTACGGGCTGAAGCTTATGGCGGTCGGATATTTCAGGAAACTGGTCGTCGCCGGCCTTCTGGCGCCTGCAGTGGATGCCGTTTATGATAACCCTGGCAGCTATACCGGCCTGATCTTCCCGGTCGCCACGCTTTTCTTTGCCATTCAGATTTACTGCGACTTTTCAGGGTATACGGATATCGCCATAGGCTGTGCAAAACTCTTTGGCATAAATCTTCCGGATAATTTCAAAAGCCCCTATTTTTCCCGCAGCATCCGGGAATTTTGGGGCCGCTGGCATATCTCGCTTTCCACCTGGTTCCGGGATTATGTTTATATCCCCCTGGGCGGCAGCCGGGCCGGCAGATTCCGCCGCGCCCTGAACCTGATGCTGACCTTCCTCGCCAGCGCGCTATGGCATGGCGCCGGGGCCACCTACCTGGCCTGGGGCGCACTTCACGGCCTGTACCGGATACTGGAAAACCTTTTTTATAATATTTCAGAAAAACGGAATAGAAAACACGGAAAAAAACAGAATAAAGTAAGGAATAAGATATGGGATAACATATGGGATAAGGCAAACACTGCCGCCAGGTATTTCCTCACCTTCACCGCCATATGCTTTGCCTGGATATTTTTCCGCGCGGACAGCCTTTCCGATGCCTGGCGGATTATCTCGCTGAGCTTCCGCGGAATCACGGATTTTTACAATTATCTGAAAACGGCTGTGATCTTCCTGGATATGGATTACGGGTATATGCTTTATCTCTGCCTCCCGCTGCTGTTTCTCGCCGTTTACGACTATGCCTCCATGAAAATGGATGTGATCGGCTATATTTCTTCCCGAAAGGGCTGGATACGCTACCCCTTGTACATCCTCTTCCTGCTGGCCATACTTTTATTTTCAGAGAAAGGAGTATCGACAGAATTTTACTACTTCAAATTCTGACGGACATGGACATATGAAACGATTTTCTGCATTCATTCTTTTTGCCGCAAAATGCTGTGCTGTAGGCGCCGCTACCCTGATCCTGCTCTTCCTGCTCAACAGCCGTTATGAGCAGGTAATGAGCAACCCTTACAGCGATACAAATAAATTCCGGTTTATGGACTCCACTTACAACAATATCCAAATATGCAATCTCGGGAACTCCCACGGTGAATATGCCTTTAACTACGAGAAGCTCTCCAAAAAATCCGGTTATGAATGCTTCAATTTTGCCATGTCAAGCCAGACCTACAACTACGACTATGCCATATTGTCTATGTACAGGACACATTTCGCCGATGATTGTATCATGTTCATTCCGGTTTCCTACTTCTCCTTCAACAATGAAGTCGTCAATGAAGAAGAAGCGGAATTTCTGAATGCCAAATACTACTCCTTTTTATCGCCCCGATACATTCCGCATTACAGCCCCTATGTGGATCTCGTGACCCACCGGCTCCCCATCCTGTCCGCCGGGGAAGACATTGTGAAAATACTCCCTGCCCTCTCCCTGCGTGCCTTCGCCGCAGAGGATACGGATACGGCGGCAAAAAATCCGGCGGATACGGAAGGCACTCCCCGGAACGGTGGCCCGTCCGGCACCGGGATATCCGCCGGAAGCGGCGGTATCCTCCAAACAAATGCCCCTTCCAAAAATGACGGCGCTTCCGCCCACATAACAGGAGTGCAAAGCAGCAGCACCCCTGCCGACAAAGAATTCCGGCAGAAGGCCAAGGACAGATACCGCCGCCACATGGAAAATAAAGAGGAATACTTTCTGCCCGAACGCATCGGCAATTTATACGATATTCTGGATTTCTGCAAAGGAAACGGCATCACTCCGGTTTTAATAACCACACCCTACACCGCCTATTACTACGAACAGGCCCCTGCGGAATTTAAGGAAGAATTTTCCCGCGTCATTACTGCCATTGCCGCCGATAAAGGCGTACCTTACTACGATTATTCGGAAGACAGCCGCTTTGGAAACCATCTGGAATACTTCTCCGACGCAGACCACCTGAACGAAAAAGGAGCCGGTCTATTTATGGAAATCATAAAACAGGAAATCCCTGAATTCAGGGATTTCCTGTCACGGAACAAACATTAGAAATACAGGATAGATGTTTCATACAAATATTTCATATAAATGTTTCATATAGAGATTTTATATAAAGATCTCTTACAAAGATTTAATAAGGAAATCTGCAGCCTACCGTATATACCGGTATTGTATCAAATACGTCCCCCCTGCCGCCATGCGTTGGTTTTACCACAATACCTTTATCTACCAAATGCTTCTTAATGAATACCTTCAGGGAATTAGGCTCCCCTCCCCTGGTCTTTGCCTCTATCCCATAAACTACCCTGTCTTTCGACAAAATAACAAAGTCCAGCTCATAACCATTGTATACGGAAAAACATACATTATCGCCCCTGACTTTTATCTGCGAATGCCTTACTTTAAACAGCCTGTGAAGCTCGTTAAAGATGAAAGTTTCCGTTGTCAAGCCTGTTAATGCCGATTCTGCCAGGGCACTCTTGCCTGCCAGATAAGAAACCAGGCCGCAGTCGGAAAAATATAATCTCCTGCCGGACTTTATCGTCCGGATATCCCCGTTTACCGCCAAGTCACAGGTACATATTATCCCGGTATATTGTAACCACATGATTGCATTGGCTATTTCATTTTTATTGACCGGCAAATCCGTATGTTTCTTTGTCAACGTAGTTACCGTTTCTATTATGTTACTTCCTGTCCCCTTTTTCTCATTGCACATTACTTTTAATGCTTCCCGGTAAACGCTTTCAAATATTTCCACATCCCTGGGGCTGTTAAAATAATTCCTCGATTCATCCCTGAATGTTTTGAGCAGCTTATCAATCACCTCATAACAAATCCCTATATCCTTTGTCTGCCTGTATCTCTTGACTACTTCGGGATACCCCCCTATTTTCGTATATAAATTATATAATTCCTCTAACGCTGCATACTCTTTCCCGTCACTTTCCCCGTACAGGCTTATGCTGTCCAATATTTCCTCTTTCCCATACACCCCGCAAAATTCCCGGAAACTAAGCGTATGCATCTGCTTTGCCTCAATTGTCCCCGCCGGTATGAAAAATTCCCGGTTCCCCAAAACCCTTCCCAAATAACTGCCGGTTACAACAATATCACACGCAAATACCGCATCCATATCCCTTATTGAGTTATATGCATCCTTACTGTTTTGGATTTCATCTATAATAATAACCGTACTTTTATTATTTACAAACTCAGGCAGCAATGCCCTTCTGCAGTATGCCTCCATCGCCAATAACATCCTTGGTGATTTCAATACACTGATAAAATCATATTTATCATTCGCCATATTGATATATATGATATACTCATAACTTGAATATGCAAACTTAAGCAATTCCGTTGTCTTACCTACCTGCCTTGTACCTTCCAGTTGCAGCACTACATGCTGGCTGTCCTCTTTCCACTCAGATAAAGCACACTGGATATCCCTGCGGAACGGATTCTCTTCCAATAACCGTGCATATACCTTTTTATTTAAATCACTGTATCTGATGGAAGGCAATTCCCTTTCGGCTTCTACAAAATTATCTGTTAATGATAAATTTCCTATCCCCTGTATTTCACCGGAAATTGCATAATCCGGATAAAACTCGCCATTTACCAAAAAACCGATTGCCGCATTATCACTATTCTTTACCCGATGTGTTGCATACATACTTTCAATACCCTTTGACCTCAAGCGCCTTGCCCGCCCCCGTCTTTAAACACAAAAAACTTCTGCCCGATAAAATTAAAAACAATAAAAAGCCCCATCCCAAACAAAATCGCCACATTTTCTTCAACCGCCTTAGCCTCCATACCGATTTTCTCCGAAATGGCCGCGGAATAACCGGTCATCACACTTCCCACCGCCGGCTTGGCAATCCCGTATGCCAGAAAATAGCATACAATAATATGCCCCGCAAAACGAAGCACCGACTGCCAGCTATTCTCCTCCACCTTAAAAGTCAGTTTCTTATTTGCAAAATAAGAAAAAATACTCCCAATCGTATAAGAAGCCCCCGTAGCCAACCAGAAATTCCAATGCAGCATATTATAAAACACCATATTGATCACAAAACCCAATATCGTATTAATGACACCGATAATCCCAAAATGCATTATTTCGCCAAACAATTTCCTCATACCCGTAATTCCCTCCGCATACACCGCCGCAATAATAACCGCGCCTTAGAGCTTCTTTTCGCATCAAACAAAACCCGGCCAGCATTGACCCGGAAGAATGCCCTCTTTCCGGGCATTCTTCCACGCGAAACGGGTTTGCGGCGCATCCTGCACGCAAACACTAGAAGCTCTTTGGCGGCGTCCTTTGATGCCTTAGAGCTTCTTTTCGCGTTAAACAAAACCCGGCCTGCAAATGACCCGGAAGAATGCCCTCTTTCCGGGCATTCTTCCACGCGAAATGGGTTTGCGGCGCATCCTGCGCGCAAACCCTAGAAGCTCTTTGGCGGCGTCCTTTGACGCCTTAGAGCTTCTTTTCGCGTTAATGGCCAGTCAGGATCAGCCATATAAACTGCACATTGGATCGCAGATAGCGTTTCAGGAGCCTCTGCGGATCCTGTATCAGCCGGTACAGCCACTCCAGGTAAAATTCCTGCATCCATTTCGGCGCACGCCTGGCCGTTCCCGCATGGAAATCAAACGCCGCGCCGACCCCCAGCATAACCGCATTGATTTTCCCCCTGTGCTCATACATCCACCGCTCCTGCTTGGGCGCCCCCAAACCTACCCATAGAAAATCGGGCCTCGCGGCATTGATCCTGTTTATCACTGCCTCATCTTCTTCCCGCGTCAGTTTGCGGAAAGGCGGGGAATACACCCCCACGATATTAAGCTTCGGATACCGCTTCCTCAGATTCCTTTCCAATGCATGCAGGGTCTGTTCCGTACTACCGTAAAAATAATGCGTATACCCTTCCTTCTCCGAAACCCACAGAATCTCCGGCATCAAATCCGGCCCTGCCACACGCTGCGCTTTCCGGTATCCCCTCATCCTGCAAATCAAAGATAACGGCTTCCCGTCCGGCACCGCAATAACAGCGTTATTCTGCACAGTACGGTAAGACGGATCGTTGTATGCCATAACCGTAGTATGCACATTAGACACACAGACATACTCCCCCCGCAGCCGTTCCAGATTCTTTGTCAGGAAATATATCACGGATTTCATATTTGTGACCGCAATATCCACCCCCAGAATATTGCAGCTCTTCAGCGCCTCAATATCCATCTGCTTCCTGTATTTACAGAAAATGGGGAGAATTTCCACATCATCCAGCAAATATCGCCGATAAAGCCTTCTTGGCTCCCTGACCAGCCTGTAAAACCACTCCAGCCCCACATAACTCACCCATTTGGGGGCGCGCTTCACCACACCGGCCTCGAAATCGATCGTTGCCCCGATATGAAGCGTCAGCGGCACATTCAGCAGATCCCTGTATTTATAATAAAATTTCTCCTGTTTCGGAGTCCCCAGCCCGATACAGAGAATATCCGGCTTTGTCTGATTGATTTTCCTGATAATACCGGATATCTCCTCCACATCATTCTCAAACGTATAACTTGGGGAATAAACCCCTGCTATTTTCAGATTCTTATACTTCTTCATCAGGTTAATGGCGGCCTTCTTCGCAACACCTTCCGCCGCGCCGAGCAGAAAGATGGAGAAACCCTCCTTCGCCGCCATCTTGCACACTTCCGGGAAATAATCCGAACCTGAAATTTTTTCTTTGATCGGAGTCCCCATCAGACGGGACATCCAGACAAGAGGCTTACCGTCTGTGAGCACCAAATCAGCCCCTTCGTATATCTCCCGGAATAACTGGTCATGTTCGATCTTAACGATATGATCGGTATTCGGCGTGACCACATAACTGTTCTTCCGTTTCAGAATCAGCCGTTTCGCCTCCTCCACTGCCTCAGCCATCGTTAAATTGTCTACATGTGTATTTAAGAACCTCATTCTTTTATCGCTCATAAAAGAAAAACCTCTTCGCTGTCTATATTATCACTGCCGCGCTTCCGGCATTTCACTGCCGATATGCCTCTGCGCCATAAACAAACCTTCGCGGCATTATACCCTCTATATGCTTCCCTATTACTTTACCATCATTAAGGATTTTTTTCAAACGATATCGAAAATTTCTGTGAAACGGTAAAGAACTGTAACAAGAACTGTAACGAACTTTGAACAAATAACTCTGCATTTGGCGCAGAATGAATTTCCATCTGAAAATAATCAGAATTGCCAATGACAAACCCGGAGATCCTTGTTATAATGAAGTAATGCTCCAGCCGGCTGGAAAAGTGAAAACATTATCCGGATTTTACATAGAAAATAGAAAACAGAAAGCGGAGGTTTCCCCATGATCCCCATTTCGGTCTGCATCATTGCAAAAAATGAAGAAAAATATATAGGTGAATGCCTGAAACGCCTGTCCCGTTACGATTGGGAAATTATCGTTGCCGATACCGGCTCCTTCGACCGTACAGTAGAAATCGCACGCCGCTATACCCCCCATGTATTTCATTTCGACTGGATCAATGATTTCAGCGCGGCCAAAAACTTTGCGGTTTCCCGGGCCTCAAACGATTATATTCTGACCGTGGACTGCGACGAATATCTGGAAACGGACAGTTCCACCAGCCGGATTCTCCGGCATTTATACAGACATTCCGCCCCTGGGCAGGTAGGGATGATTAAACGGCTCAATCCCTCCACTCCGCTGCCCGGCATAGATGCTCCTCCGCCCGGTACAGGTACATCCCCCTCAATGGTGCACGACCGTGCCGCCCGTTTTTTTAACCGGAAATATGCCCGCTATGAGGGCATCGTCCACGAGCAGCTTGTCCCTGTCACCGATACCCCCCTGACCTTTATCCCGCTGCCCCTGACCTTCTATCATGCCGGATACGGCACCATGGAGATCCGGAAAGCCAAGACGGCACGCAACCTTCCTCTCCTGGAAGCCGAACTGCTGGCAAAAGGCGACAACCCATACACTCTCTTCCAGTTAGGGCAGTCCTATTTCGGCCTGTCAGATTATGCCCATGCCCTTCCCTACTTTGAACGCGCCCTCGAACTGGATGTCAACGAACAGGAAGAATATGTACAGACCCTGGTAGAGTCCTACGGATACTGCCTGCTTTACTTAAAACAGTATTCCAGAGCGCTGGAACTGGAAGGCATATATCCCGTCTTTTCCAAACGGGCCGATTTCGTCTTCCTGATGGGACTGATCTACATGAATAACGCCATGTTTGAAAATGCAGTCAGCGAATTTCTGAAAGCCACGCAAATTACCGATTACGCCGTAGAGGGGGTCAACAGCTTCAGCGCCTATTACAACGCCGGCGTGATTTGTGAATGCCTGGGACAACGGAAAGAAGCCTTGGAATTTTATAAGCAATGCGGAAACTACGCTCCCGCGTTGGAAAGGGGAAAACATTTGACAAAGTAATCCTTTATGCCTTTCCGTCCAAATTCAGCCGGTGCGTCCCTCCCGTCTGCCCCACCGCGCATTCCAGCCCTTCGCGCATGTGCACACGCGGCGTCCAGCCTGTTCCCATCAATTTTGACGCATCCAGCATCGCTTTCGTTGCAGTGGAATATCCCCGGCGCTCACTCTCCTTTGGCGGTTCAAACACCACTCTGGTCCCTGCCAACTCCGCCAGAATCCCTGCCAGTTCCCGCAATGTAATATCCGATGCCGCATCCGCCACGTTATAAGCCTCCCCTGCTTTTCCAAGCAATATGGTATACAAAATCCCTGCCGCCGCATCCGTCACAAAGGTATAGGAATATTTCTGGTTCCCCTCGCTTTTCAGTACAATATCCTCCCTGGCCGCCGCTTTCTTAATAAACTGGGAAATCGCTTTGGAATCCGTCGACAGCATCGTAGGCCCGTACACCCGGCTCAGCCTGGGAATACTGAATTCCAGTCCATAAGTCTGCCGGTATGCATTGCACAAAGCCTCCCCCAGCCGTTTACTCTCCGGGTATCCGGCACGCAAAGAATTGCAGTCAATATATCCGGAATAAGACTCGTCAAACTTCTCCACATCCCCCCTGTTTTCCCCATATATTTCCACCGAAGACACAAAACAAAAATGCCCCGTCCCATGAGAAACTGCATAATCGAGCAGATTCTTCGTCCCAACCACGTTGGAAGCTATGGTGCCGATGGAATCCTGGGAATATTGAAGAGGATGCGTATTGCTGGCCGCATGGACAATAACATCGGCCTGCCCGCATTCCGGTATCTCTTTATTCACATCACAGGATATATATTGGAAATACGGCAATTCCCAGTACTCACCCAGCCGTGCTTTTGCCCTCTCCCCATTCCTGCTGAGGGCGGTTACATGGATCGGCCGCCCTGCCGCCCTGTTCCTGCACATCAGCAGCTCAATCAGGCACTTCCCTATCATCCCGGTTGCACCGGAAATTAAAACCGTTTTCCCTTCCAGTTTCTCCCACGGAAGGGCTGCCGCCGACAAATATTCTATTTCCTGCCCATATAATCCTCTCATAGTAACCTCCATAATACCGCGCCGCAGCAGCGCAAATCTATCACATCCGTTCCTTTAGCTTATCTTCTTCCATATGAAGTTCCTCTGCCGCCTGCTTTACCGTAATCAATCCTTTACGGATAAATTCCATATATGCCTCCATCCTTCCTAAAAATATTCCTTCTTCTTTTCCTTCTTCCCAACCTTTATGGAAAATCATCTTCGCCTCATAGTCAAGCACTTTGCCACCCATTACAGACTTCACTCCTTCCTTTACTCTTTCATATTTCTCTGCTATATGTTCCAGCACCTTATTCGACATATCAACCAGGATGCATTTCGTATATTCATCAATCTCCCGTTGTTGGCACAATTCTATGACAAGTATTTTTATTATAGCCGTTCCCAATAGCCATTACAACAAGATTTATATCTATTCCAATTAAGAGCCTGTCTAAAATCTCATTTCCACCATCTGTACACGGTATAACCGCTTACAAACTGTGGTGCACATCCGGCAAAAAGCAGATTTTAAACACGCTCTAAGTAGCGGCATTTCTCTCTCCCTGCTCCCGCATAATCCATCTGCCGTCCTTGCGGCATCCCTCCTCTACACCCCAGGGCGATACACAAAACCAGGCGGGCATACTTTTTCAAATACACCCGCCTGGCTCCAATATCTTAAAATGATATTTATACCGCAAAACAACTATCCCGTCTCAGTCCCATAACCCTATATCTTCTTTTTCCAAAGCTGCTTCATGACAGGCCGGGCAAAGTATTTGGGCTATGTCTTCCGCCGGCTCCGCCGCCTGGCCGCACCGGTCACATACCCCGGCGTACTCCGTGCCGCCGTATCCAAAGGACAGCACCGGGATACCCACTATCGCCCTGCACTGCCTGCAATGCGCCGGGCGATATCCGAAATCATATACCGGAAACTCCATTCCTGCCGCATGTTCCATAATTTCCTTCCGGATATCCTCCGGATACAGACCCGCCACTGTTCCCAGATTCCCGTGCTGCATCCCGCAGCCCGTCCGGCACTCCCAGCCGGCCCCGCATGATCTGCAGGTAATCTTAAGCATTCTGCCCATACTGCCGAGCTCCTTTATCTTTTAAATTATATATCCCAGTTTCCGGCCCGTTCAGGCAAACAGTCTATTGCCGCTCTCACTGCAGCAGGCTGAGTATCGACTGAGGCTGCTGATTGGCCTGCGCCAGCATAGACTGCCCTGCCTGCTGTATAATCTGAATATTGGCATAATCCACCATTTCTTTGGCAACATCCGTATCGCGGATTCTGGATTCTGACGCGGTAGTGTTTTCCACCGTATTATCCAGACTTCTAATCGTATGCTCCAAACGGTTCTGTACCGCACCGTAGGCGCTCCTTACTCCGCTGACATAACCGATGGCATCCCGTATCTCATTAATGGCATCCTCTGCATTTTCTCTCGTTTTGGTATTGGTATTCCATAATCCAAGCGCACCGGAACTCATCTGGTACAAACGTACAACCAGATTCTCGCCAGCTTCCCCGCCTACCTGAAGTTCTATTCTCGGGCCTTCACGATCCAGATCTACCAGGACAAGGTCAGGATCGATGCGGAAAGGAGATGAAAGATTTGGAGTATCACCAACAATATCCGCCCCACCCACATCTAATCTTCCGGCTATCACCGAACCCGCGCCGCCCTGGGAGGCTATTGAAAGTTCCCTTACAAACTCTGCTAAAGCATCGCTTGGATTTCTGAACAGTGCGTCTAACTCTGCGGATGTCAGCCCTGCATGCTCCTTTAATGCAGCATCAAGGCTCTTACCACCCAGGATACTTGTAAATATTTTATCCATCCCTGCCGCAATGCCTCTCCCGTTTACTGTCCCCCCACCATTTGCAAGATACCCCACATATGCCGCCGCCAGATAACCATGCCCATAGGGCCTGCCGTTAATTGAACCGCCGCCCGACAAATAGTTTTTAATAGCCGCATCCTTAGTATCGTTTCCGGAAGCCAATCCACTTGTAAGGTTTTTTAACGTGTCATTCCACCCGGTAGTAAACCCGCCTCCTGCTAACTGGGCAGTACCTTCTACAAACCAATCCGGATATTTCTCCCCTCCCCGTCCGCTCATACCGTCTGTCATAGTATATTGCATAACGGAATGCATCAGTTCATGGGCAATCGTAGATTCCAGCACTTCTGTCCTGGAACCGGTTCCTTCGGCGTCTGCATCCGTAAAGTCAGCCACATCTACCTTGAGCCCCATGGATATCGGACGCCCCCCGCCTAAACTGTATGTAAACTGCGCATACGCCAATGTATTGTTCGGCCCGTCCAGAAACGATACATCCAGAGCCATATCTATCATACTTGATCCAACGTCTGTTTTCAAAGACGGAAAAGCATTTAATATTTGATTCACCGCATTCGGCACCAACACATTCCCAATCGTATCCGCCAGTATACTCCCTGTATTTACCGGATCACCTCCGGCCCGCGCCATGCCTCCCGCTACTGCCGCCCTGCTGACAGCCACCGTGCCCGCTGACAAATCAAACTTCAAATCATAATGATATATCTCCGATGCCGCCGTAGTTTTCGGCGACAAACCATTGGGCGGGAAAAGCTTGATCCCGTTAAACTCCGTATTATCCGCCGTCCCGTCTATAGCCTCCTTCATCTTCTGTATTTCATCGTCAATCATCTCCCGTTCCGTATCCGATAAAGTCCCGTTCGCCGCCTTTATCGTCAGTTCATTGGCACGCTGAAGCATCTCATGCACTTCATTCAAAGCGCCCTCTGCCGTCTGTACCAGTGAAATCCCATCCTGGGAATTGGTCGATGCCTGCGACAGGCCGCGTATCTGCCTGCGCATCTTCTCGGAAATGGACAACCCCGCCGCGTCGTCCGCAGACCTGTTAATCCGGTAACCGGAAGATAATTTTTCCGTCAATTTAGCACTGCTTTTGTTATTGATGCCGAACTGTCTGCTCGCATTCCCTGCCTGCAGATTATTTTTTATTGATAGCATTCCCTTGCCCTCCAGTCCACATTTATAGATATATGAAAAAAGTATGCAGTACTCACTACCGGTGAAAAATCAGGTCTGCCTTTCCCCTCCCCAAAGCATTCAATACCACATACTATACCGCTTATTATATATATCGTCAAAATCCCTTATTATATTAATCTTAAACTTAACCATATTATCTTCAATTTGTACCCGGGTCTTTAACACTTGTAAATAAAAAAACATGTCGAAAACCGCATAACTTCGG
>CANDKY010000011.1 GCA_947385425.1 uncultured Lachnospiraceae bacterium
TATCTCTTAAGGAGGGATAAAAACGAATGAGTATGAAAGTAGCTATTTACTGCCGGTTATCCGAGGAAGACAAAAACAAGCAATTTGAAACCGATGACTCCGGCAGTATCCAAAACCAAAAAGCAATGTTACTGCAATATGCTATGGAACAGGGGTGGGAACTTTATAACATATACAGCGATGACGACTATGCGGGCGCAGACAGGCGCCGCCCGGAATTTAACCATCTGCTAAACGACGCGGAACAGCATAAATTTGATATTATCCTCTGCAAAACGCAGTCACGTTTTACCCGTGAGCTTGAGCTTGTAGAAAAGTACATACATGGGCTTTTCCCAATCTGGGGCATTCGCTTTATCAGTATTGTTGACAACGCGGACACCGCAAACAGAGGAAACAAAAAGTCCCGACAGATCAACGGGCTTGTCAATGAATGGTACTTAGAGGATATGTCTGAGAATATCCGCAGCGTTTTGACAAACAGACGGGTAAACGGTTTTCATATTGGCGCATTTGCTCTCTACGGTTACAAGAAAGATCCCGATCAAAAGGGACACTTGCTAATCGATGAAGAAGCCGCAGCCGTTGTCCGTGAAGTATTTACTCTGTTCGCACAAGGTTACGGAAAAAATGCAATCGCCCGTATGCTCAATGACAAGGGCATACCTAATCCAACTGAATACAAGCGCCTGCATGGCCTGCGCTACCGGCAACCCAAAACGAAAAACAGCACCCTTTGGAAATATTTTGCTATCTCCGATATGCTTACAAACGAAATGTATATCGGAAATATGGTACAGGGCAAATACGGCAGCGTATCCTATAAGACAAAGCAGAACAAGCCCCGCCCTAAGAGCGAATGGTATATTGTTGAGGGAACCCACGAGCCGATCATTGACCGTGAATTATGGGACAGCGTACAGTCGCTAATCTCACAGAAAGCAAAACCTTTCACAACTGGCACGATAGGTCTGTTCTCAGGAAAAGTCCGGTGTGCTAACTGCGGTTATACAATGCGCTCATCCAAAAACCACAGCAGGCATTATCTGAAATGTTCAAGCCGCCATATATCAAAGGACGCTTGTATCGGCTCCTTTATCTCCGTTGATAAATTGGAACAGCTTGTAATCGATGAGCTTAACCATTTAGCTGCGGAATATCTTGACAAAGACGAGTTAGAACAAAACATAGAATTGTGTGGTAACTTTCGGGAACAAAAAGCATGTCTGCTTTCTGATATAGCAGTCTATGAAAAAAAGATTGTGGAATATTCAAAAGGTATTCGGGAGCTATACATGGACAAGGTAAAGGGGTTGTTGTCCGAAAGCGATTATCTGGAAATGTCAAAAGATTTTACCAAAGAGCGCAACCGTTTAGAACGTGTAGTCACGGAAAGAGAAAAGCAGTTATCTGAAACCGAAGAAAAAATTGCGGCTGGCGATAACCGCCGCGAACTGATCAAGCAATACACCAATCTGGAACACCTTACCCGTGAAATCGTGGAAACATTGATTGACTATATATCCGTTGGCAAGCGTATACCGGGGACAAAGGACGTTTCGATTGAAATTCACTGGAATTTCTAAGAGAAGCGCTGATTAAATCAATGCTTCCCTGCTTCCATACAACCTATTAGCCCTATCTTATTGAGCAGGCTCAATAAGCATGAGTTGTTCTTATATAATCGCAGCAGAGCAAAAGGCACGCTCCACCTACGATAACATACTGCGCTTAGTCCACGACCAGGAAGTATGCGATCCCATCCGCTTCCTGCGCGCAAGGGAAATCGTCCATTTCCAGCGTTTCGGTGAAGGGCTCCGCATTGTACAGGATCATCTGGATTCCAAAAATTTCTATGCCTTCAATCCGGAATTTGACAAATGCAAAGACTGATAAAGCATGCATCAAAACCTCTGTATTTATACCAGGGCGTGTCTGAATCCACAGACACGCCCTGCACATTTTTACCTGGAACATTTCCCGTCCGGCAGCCCATCCCACTCAAACATTCCCGGACTGCTGTTTTGCCGCAAGCTCCAGAAACTCTTCCAGGCACAAATTATGTTCCTTTATATACATCGCCGCATCCCGTCCTACATAACGGTAATGCCAGGATTCAAAATCAATCCCTGTAATATCCTCCTTATCTTCCGGATAACGAAGGATAAACCCATACTCACAGGCATGCTCCTCCAGCCATTGCGCCTCTCTTGTATGCGCCTGCCCGGAATCCAGGCTCTGATAGCTTTCCCCTACAAGATCCACTGCCAGGCCCGTATGATGCTCACTGCACCCCAGCCGCCCTAACTGCCTATTCGACTCAAAAAAAGCATTCTCATAACTCATTCCTTTATGTACACCCTGGGCAATCGACTCATCTATCAGTTCATTCTGCTTTTCATAATTGCGGTAAGCAGAACAGATAATCATTTTCAAACCTTCCGCTTCGGCTGCATCCAGCATCCGTTCCAGATTATATTTTATTCTCTGATCCACTTCCTTACCGTTCCTCGTACCCGCCAGTACCGGTTCATAATCCTGCGGCAAAGGGTGTTTATCATTGACCAGAAGATAATTCCAACTGTCAAAATCCACAATAAACGGAATCGTGGAACTTTCCGCTCCCAACATCTGCACTACCGTTTTATTTTCCTCAAAAAACGCCGTCTCCCCCTGCTCTTCCGACACCGGGCCAGTCTGTCCGTCCTGCCGGCCATCCTCCAAAGCCGCCTGTCCGTCCTGCCGACCATCCTCTAAAGCCGCCTGTCCATTCTGCCGGCCGCCCCCGATGACAGCCTGTTCATCCTGCGGTTGCCCGTCCTCCATGACATCCTGCCCGTCCTGTTGCTGCCCGGCCTCCATAGCCGCCGTTTTCCCCTGCTGGCTGTTCCCTGCGGCCTGTTCCCCCTGCCGCACGGTTTCCACCGTCTGTTCTCCCGGCCCTTGCGTTTCCGCCGCCTGTCCATCCTGCCGCCCATTCTGAAAGATATACTCATCATATTCCGTTCTCAAGTATACATACTGTTTTTCCAGATACTTATATTTACAGAAAATAATAACCAACAGAGTAGCAGGAACTATAATAAGAGCTGCAATCGTCAAAAGAATCATATGTTTGAAAAAGCGCACACTCCCCCAATAGCGCTGTTTATCCCCGCCCTGAGCGGGTACTTCTGCTTTTTTCAATGATTCTTCCATTCAGCTATTCCCCACTTCCTCTGTCAATATCCTCTAATTCACCACCGATATCCAGCATACCGCGGACCCTTGACCCGTTATACATTACGATACCCGTCGCCTTAATGTTGCCAACCACGGAAGCCGTCTCCCGCAGCTCCAGATTCTCCCTGACAAGGAAACTTCCTTCTGCTTTCCCGCCAAAGACTGCATTTCCTGCCCTGACATCCCCGATTACCATTGTCTGTTTCTCTACCAGCATGTCCTCATTTACCGTAATATTCCCGTGTATGCTTCCGGTCTGGAACTTCAGGGAATTTGCGCTCAGATCCCCGTTTACATTCCCGGTCAGCACAACCGTCCCTTCACAATTAACATTTCCCTCGACCTTCCCCAATATCCTCAGATTGGAATGGGAAATAATATTACCTTCAATAATAACATCCTGCGTAATTACAGTCTCCCATGTCGGCCTCTCCGGCACACCCGGCCGTTCCATCACACTTGTCCCTCCGGCATGGGGCTGTTCCACCACACTTATTTCATCCATCATTGGTTCTACCACACTCACTTCTTCCACTGTTTGTTTTGCCACAGGCGCGGACACTGATGCCTCCGGCTCTGTTCTTCCTCTTTCCTGGAAAAAATCAGAAGAATCGGGCGATTCCTGCCCCTGCTCTTCATCCATAGATCCGGAACCATCCATATTCAGCAGTTCATTAACCGCTCTTCTGAAATTATTCTCGCTCTTTTTCATGCCAATTGTCTCCTCGCATATGTATATAGCTTTAATTATACTCTCAAATTCGGATATTTACAAGAAAACAAATTCTTTTTTCATAAAAATCGCAGCAAAATCATGACAACTGCCGTTTTCACGCCTTCCTTTGTGTTCTAATGCCCTTGCTTTCAGCCATACCATGCACCAACATTTAACGAAAGCTTCCCGCACCGCTTCCTTCTTCCGCCTTGCGCTGGCACAAACGATGCCGCCGCACCGCTTCCTTCTTCCGTCTTGCACCGATACAAATATCAGGCACTTTGTATACGAGGATTAAGAAAACGGTGTACTGGCATATATCCGGTACGCTATCTCGATTCCCCCATAAAGAAAAGGGCGATAGTCCCCGGGCCGGAATGGGCGCCGATCGTCGGCCCGATATGGTTAACCAGGAAGCTGTCGATATGGAACCGCTCCCGGATCTCATCCCTCACTGCCTGCGCATCCTCCAACGCATCGCCGTGGCTGATAAAAATAACATCGTTGTTTTCCCGGTAATTTCCCATCCGCTCCTCCATATAATCCACCAGGGCATGCAATGACTTCTTCCGCCCCCGCACCTTACGGATCGGAATCAGATGCCCTTCATCATCCACATGGAGGATCGGCTTGATACCTGCCAGCGTCCCTACAAAAGCCGCCGTCCTGCTTACCCTTCCGCCCCGGTACAGATGATTCAGATCATCCACGGTAAAAATATGTACCAGGTGGGGAATATTATCTTCCAGCCATGCAGCCGTTTCTTCCATGGTTTTCCCTGCCCTTTGCTGTTCCAGCGCTTTATGGACCAGCAGGCCCTCCCCCATGGAAGCGCATTTGCTGTCAACTACCATTATCCTGCAGCCCGGATGCTCCTCCATCACCATATCGGCCGCCAGGCAGGCGTTGCCGTAAGTCCCGCTTAACCCCGAGGAAAAACAGATATACAAAAGCTGCCTGCATTCCTCCAGATATTCTTCAAAATACGCCTTGCACTCCTCCGGGTTCACCTGGGAAGTTGTGGGCATATTTCCTTCCCGCATCAGCCTGTAAAATTCTTTCCAGTCCAGTTCATGCCCCCTGCTGTAAGTCTCCTCTTTTATCGTATAGTTAAATACCATTAAGCCAAGATTATTTTCCCGGATATAATCCATCGGCAAATCTGCTGTAGTATTTGTGATGATTTTGAAATCAGGCAAGTCCTTTTCCTCCTTCTGCTTCTTTCCCCCTGTCCCGGAGATTCACGCACGGCAGGAGCATTCCTGTCCGTGGTAAAATCACATTGCCATTTTACCACGGATACGGTAAAAATACAAATCATTGTTTTTCCGAATGGGGCAGACGGTATCGGATCAGCCGTTTCCAAAGCTGTTTCGGGTCGAACGGCACCAGGGGATACATATAGCTTCTCCCCGATATGGTCCGGTTCGACAGCATCGCGGCAATGAGCAGGATAACCGCGCCGATAAACCCGTAAATACCAAAAATATCCGTAAGGATCAGGTTAATGATGCGCATAAATTTAATGGCATAACTCAGTTCATAATTCTGCTGGGTATAGCTTGCAATGGCGACAAAAGCCATATACAGCATGACTTCCGAATTAAACCACCCGCTGTTCACGGAAAATTCCCCAAGGACAAGGGCCGCCATAACACTGAGAGGCGTACTCAGCATGTTCGGCGTATTTACCGCGGCAAGCCGCAGCCCGTCTATTGCCAGTTCCAGCAAAAGGAACTGCCACAGCAGCGGGATATTCGTCACATCTTTTACCGCAATAAAC
Organism: uncultured Lachnospiraceae bacterium; assembly: GCA_947385425.1. Lineage (GTDB taxonomy): Bacteria > Bacillota > Clostridia > Lachnospirales > Lachnospiraceae > Kineothrix. The sequence continues at coordinate 5,721 of CANDKY010000011.1, forward strand.
TGGAAACCTTCCGGTATCCACTGCGGATTCTGCATCAGGAGCAGAAATACCGGGGTGACAAAATAGGTCAGCACCGCAATCAAAAACCGCGACAGCCTCAGATAAGTCCCCGTTACAGGCGGGAAGTAATAATCATCCGCTTCCTCCACAATATCAAATATGGAAGTGGGCGTTACCATCGCGGAAGGCGAATTGTCCACCAGAATGACAATATCGCCCTCCAGAACCTGTGCCGCCGCCGTATCCGGCCTTTCCGTGAACTTGAATTTCGGGAACGGATTGAACCATTTCCCTTTAAACAGGCATTCCGCCAGGCTTTCCTGATTCATCGTCAGGGCGTCCACTTTCACGTTTTGGATTCTCTGCTTTATATCATCCAGGAAACCATGATCCACACGGGAATCCATGTAGCAGAGCACAATATCCGTTTTGGAGCTCTCCCCGGCCTGCAGCATTTCCATCCTCAAATCCGTACTCCGAATCCGGCGGCGGATCAATGCCGTATTAAAGACGATCGTTTCCACGAAACCATCCTTCGACCCGCGCAGGGCCTTGTCCTTCTCCGGCTCCGATACGCTCCTGGAAGGGTATGTCCTGGAATCAATCAGCAGACAGGTGTCATAGCCGTCGATAAACAGCGCAAACACACCCGACATAATAAAATAAATGATCTTTTCCCACTGCGACTGCAGATCCACTTCCACATGGGGGATATTCTTCTTCGACATTTCATGGGCATCTTCCGGCAAATCCTCCGGTTTCAGCCCGATAAAATACTGCAGCATTTTCTGCATCATCTCATCCTTGCAGAAACCGTCGATAAAATACATGCAGGCATCCCTTCCTCCCACCTGTATCACCCGGTATACCACATCGAAACTCGTCCCCACGCCCAACTGACTGTTTAAATACTCCATATTTTCTTTAAGGGACGCGGACATATCCCCCTGCCGGATCTCCTCCCCGGCGCTCCTCGTCCCTTTTGTATTCGTTTCCGTTCCCATACAAAAAACTCCTTCCATAAGACCTGTTAAACCTTAAAGCGTATCTTAAAATTGCTTTCTGCAAGACACCGTCAAAATCCGCTTCCTGCTTTTCCAAAATAAAACAGGACATGAAGCCGGGGCAGTTGCACCGCGACAGATAGCGGGAAGGAATTTTAAGACACGCTTTAGTATGCCTATGGAAAGGCTTTTTTATACAATACTTCTTTAACGCAAATATGCAAAATTATCTGCTCCCTGTTTCCATATCCATTTTTCTCCCGATATCTCCGGCCATATAGTTTTTTGGGAAAAGCTGTCCAAGCGCGTCTAAAAAGCAATTCGGACAATATAAGGGCAAAAAATAAGCCGGAAATCTGAAAAAAAGATTTCCGGTTCTATTTTTTGCCCTGATTTTAAATGTGCCCCATTTCTGTTTTATTCTGCCTGCCGCAAAGACAAACCGGATTTCCCTCCTCAATCCTTCCCTGTACTGCCAATTCCGCCCCGGTTTTCATTTTCCAGCGTCTCTACCTCATCAAATACCAATTCCGGCTGGTTCTCCACAATCCGAAACTGGCAGATCCTGTCGTTGACCTCGATATGGGTATCCCTGAGGGCATAAACAGGCATATACCACTGGTCATTGTCCCCGCGGTAAGACGAATCAATTACCCCCTGATGGTTCGTCTGGATAATCCCGAAATTCTTAAATGTACTGCTGCGCGGGACTACATGGGCCTCATACCCCTTTGGCAGTTCCATCGCCACCCCGAGCGGAATGAGCCGGTACTCCCCGGCTTCCATATCCACGCTCTCGGCGGCACGCAGATCTATCCAGTCCGATTTCCCGTCAATATATGCCAGTTTTTCTATTTTATCCGTGAAATATTTTATCTTGATTGTCTCCATTGCAGGCCCTTTCTAATCCACAATATGGCTCCCGCCCGTTATTCTTCCATTTATCCGTGTCCGGCCGGGCTTTACGCCCTGCCAATAAAATAGCCGTTATCCCCACGGTAAGACGAATCAATCCCCTGATGGTTCGTCCGCATAATCCCCGCAATGCAGCACCGGCAGCCGGGCATCTTCCTGTCCCAGGGATGCCTGCACATCGATTACCCTCTGGTTGCTGCTCCCCTTCCACAGGAGCTTTGTATCCCTCTTCTGTACCTGAAACTCACCGTCCACGAGCACGTCCACATACTTCATCATTGCATCACGGTACAGGTTTTCCCATACGTCCCCGGTATAAAGCCAGATTGTCTTATCCGGGTATTTCCCCTTGATTTCCTTCATAAAATCCCGGACATCCGACCGGTTAGCGGAATGCAGGGGATCCCCGCCGGAAAAAGTAATTCCTGAAATATAAGGCTTATCCAACTGCCCGAAAATCTCCTGCCTTGCGGCCTCGTCAAAAAGAAGCCCGCCGTCCGGATCCCATGTGACCGGATTATGGCATTCCCTGCAGCAATGGGAACATCCTGCAACCCAAAGCACCACACGCAACCCGTCGCCGTTTAACATGTCATCCTTCGTTATGTTATGATACCTCATTCCTACCTGCTTTTCCTTTCTGCAATTTTTCCCCTTCCCTATGCTCCCGTCCCTGCGGTTCCTAATATTATCTTTTCCTCCCCATTCTTCTTTCCGGTTCTTTTCCTTCCCCATTCTTTCCGCGGCAGGCTCACATACTCTTCCGCTCCGCGATCTCCGCCATCTTCGCGTCGTTCAGCCTCGTATCCCCATGGACGCGGGAATAAGACAGATACCCGTTCATACGGTCGATTTTCGTCAGGTTCCTGCTCCCGCATTTCGGGCAGACATCCATTTCCAGCTCCTGATGCCCGCAGTCCTCGCAATAAGCCAGCGACAGGTTCACTCCCTCATAAAAGCCCATATCCATGGCACGGCGTATTAATGTCTTAATCGCATCCAGATTGTAATCAATCGGATACTTCACATACTGTATTTTCCCGCCGTTGGAAAGCTCCCAGAAACGGTATTCCAAATCCTGCTTCTCTATCGGCGTAATGTCCTCCGTCACATGGCAGTGGAAACTGTTGGATACATAATCCCTGTCGGAAACCCCCTCCACAATACCGTACATAGCCCGGAACTGTTTTACCTGCAAACCGCACAGATTCTCCGCCGGCGTACCGTAAATCGCATACAGGTTCCCGTCCGCTTCCTTATACTCATTGATTTTCTTATTGATATGTTCCAGCACTTCCAGCGCGAACTGGCCGTCTTCCACCAACGACTTCCCGTTGTACAGTTCCTGCAGTTCATTAAATGCCGTAATACCGAAACTTGCCGTAGCCGATTTTAAAATCGGTTTAATCTTATCGCTTAGCTTCAGATGTCCTCCCAGAAAACCGCCTTCACAGTAAGCTAACGGGTTCGTGGAAGCCCTCATTTCCCCCAGATAGGCATAGGTACGGATATGGAGCTGGCGGATCAGGTTCAGATAATAATCCAGCACCTCATAAAAATCCCTGCTTTCCTGCCTGGATTTCGCCAAGATCATGGGCAGATGCAGGGATACCGCACCGACATTGAACCGCCCTACGAAAATCGGCGTATCCTTATCATCCGCCGGATGCATACCGCCCCTTTCATACCAGGGGGAAAGGAACGCCCGGCAGCCCATAGGGGAAATGACCTTCCCGTAACGTTTGTACATGCTGGCGATATACCCCTTCCCCGTCAGGCTCAGCCAGTCGGGATACATCGTTTTCGCCGAACATTGCACCCCGGCCTCGAAAACATCCTCCAGCGGTTTCCCCGGCCCGTGCAGTTCCTCATCGTATAAGAAAACAATTTTCGGGAACAGTACCGGCTTTTTGCATTCTTTTTTCCCCTGCCCTTTGCGCCGCACATTCAGCATACAGATCGATGCCAGCTTCGCAAAACGGCCTGTGCCAATCCCTGCCGTCACTGTAATAAAAGGATAATCCCCCCGGCTGCTGGCAACCGTATTGAATTTATATTCCCAGCCCTGGAAACCCTGCTCAAATTCCCGCACCACATCCGCATAAGCTTCCCTTTCCGCCACTTCCTCGCCAACACCCAGGTTCCTGTATTTTTCCAGGCTTCTCTGATAGGTCTTCTCCGCATAAGGTTCCAGGATCTTATCCACCTCGGGAACCGTAAAACCGCCGTACTGCTGGCTCGCCGCGCTCAAAACAATATCCCCGATCACGTCAAAGGCCACATCCAGCGTCTTCGGCTCATTATACCAGATATTCCCCATCTCAAAACCGCCGGTCAGCACATTTGCAACATCAAACAGGCAGCAGTTCATCGTATCCCGCCGCGCCGACATATCATGCACATAAATATAACCGTCCCGGCACGCCTGTATTTCCTCTGTCGTCATAAAAAATTTCTGATACAGTTCCTTATTGAACTGGTTAAAAATCAAACTCCTTTTTGTGGACACCAATGCACTGTCCGTATTCGCATTTTCCTTGTCCCCCACGTACATAATAGACTGGCTCTTCTTGTATACGTCATCCATCATCCGGACAAAATCCTGCTTATAATTGCGGTAATCCCGGTAGCTCTTGGCGACAATCGGCTTTACCTCTTCCAGTGCGCTTTCCACAATATTATGCATAACCGGAATCGGGATCCTGTCCTGCTCCAGTTCCATGACTTTATCCACCACATATCTGCAGATATGTTTCTTCTCCTCTTCCGTAAATTTAGTCAGGGCCCTGTACGCGCTTTTCCCTACAGCATCAATCACCTTCTGCACATTAAAATCTTCCAGGCTCCCGTCCTTTTTCACAACACGGATGTTCCCTTCCGGCTTGAACTCTTCCCCGTAGTTTACTGCATTTTCCGTTACCGCTGCTTCCATGTACATGCCCTCCTATTCCAGTTCCGTATCTGCCCACGCAATGCCCCTCTCTATGGAAGCATTTCCGGCTGCTTCCGCATCCTGAAATCCTTCCGGGCATTCCGTGGGCAGATACTGTTCCAGTCCGTCCCCGTTTTTTTATAAGGTAAAAATACGCATTGCGGGTATTGGAAATACCCGAAATGCGTGTACATATCTACCATTTACTATATGTGGTATGAATATGTTTCATCTGTCCATATTTAGTGGTCACGTACTAGTATAACGAAACCCTGTCACTCTGTCAATGACAGGATGGACTAAAAAATAACCAAAAAGGCGGATACATTTTGTGGCAGATTACCCATTGACAAAAACTACGCGCCAATCATCCCGGACTGTCTCACAGCCTCCACAGCCTCTTTTATCTTTTCCACCGGCATAGTAAGCGCAAACCGGACATGTCCCTTCCCCAAAGATCCGAAGCTGCTCCCCGGCGTACACAATACACCGGATTTTTCCATCAGTTCCATCACAAACGCCACATCATCCTCCCCGTATTTTTCGGGAATCTTCCCCCAAGCGAACATAGTCCCCTCGCTGTCCGGTATCTCCCAGCCAATCCGGCGGAATCCCCCGCAAAGCGCGTCCCTTCTCTCCTGATACCGGGCGCATTGTTCCTTAATCCTGCCATCATCACCGGTCAGCGCCGCTATCGCGCCGTACTGCACCGGAAGAAACGTCCCATAATCAATCTGTGACCGCAATTTCTTAAAATTCGCCACAATATCCTTATTGCCGACAAGAAACCCCATCCGCGCCCCTGTATAGTTAAAAGATTTAGACAGGGAATAAAATTCGACACACACCTCTTTCGCCCCCGGTATCGAAAGAATCGATATCCCCTCCCTGCCGTCATAAATAATATCCGAATACGCATTGTCATGGACAATCACAATCCCGTTTTCCTTCGCCCATGGGATCAGTTTCTCATAAAAACTGCGCGGCGCCGCCTTGCATACAGGGTTTAACGGATAGGATACCACCATAAATTTAGCATCCCGGCATACCTGCCTGTCCATACCTTCCAGATCCGGCAGATATTGATGCTCCGGCAATAATTCATAAGTTACCAGCTTCGCCCCCACAAGGGAAGGGCCGATAGAAAAAATCGGATACCCCGGATCCGGCACCAGCACCACATCCCCCTCGTTGCATAAAGTCAGACCGATATGTGTGATCCCTTCCTGTGAACCATATACCGACATTATTTCCTCCGCTTCCAGCTCCACCCCATACCGCTTCCGGAACCTGTGGATCACCGCCTCTGTCAGCTCCGGCAAATCAGCCAGAGCATACTTATAATTCTCCGGCTTCTTCGCCGCCTCCACCACCGCGTCTATAATATACTGCGCCGGCTTAAAATCCGGTGTCCCCACCGAAAGATTATAAACCTTCCTCCCCTGCGCCTCCAATTCATTCTTCTTTTCATTTAATACCTGAAAAATCCCTTCCTCAAAATCCTTCATCCTGTCTGCAAATACAATCTCCATTTTTTGCCCTTTCTATTCCAGTTCCGAATCTGTCAGGAAAAGGCGCATAACAGCAGAAGAATAATTGTCCATAATGACGGCCAATTTTTCTTCTGGCGCCTTTTCCTGACAAATTCTGTTTTTATTCCAATTCCGTACCTTTCCTGAACAACCAGCTCCGCTGCCTTAATGCCGGCCACTGCCGCACAGGATAGCAGAAATCCATTCAAAAAAATGTTGATATTTCTTACTGCTTTTCCTGACTGGCCTGCTGCTGTTTTGGCGGTGTTGTCTGACCGAAGGGAGTTTCACCGCCATAGCAGCAGGCCAGACAGGAAAAACAGTTAGAAATATCCCATTTTTGCAGTTGGATTTCTGCTATCCTGTGCGGCAGCGGCCGGCATTAAGGCAGCGGAGCGTCCTCCCCCCCCTCCCCTTCAATTCCCATACTCCCCCAAAATCCCCGCCAGATAATCCCTGTACCGTCCCGCCACACCTTCCGGCGATACAATTCTCACCTCTTTGCCCAGCCCCGTAACCCAGCCGAAAAACTGGCTGCTGACAGCCGCCTCCACCCTCACAAGAAACCTCTCTTCCCCTTCCCCACTCAAATCCTTCTTACGGACATCAATCTCCCGCCCAAACCGATCCAGGGCAATCCCCACCATATGCCCCGGCATTTCCAAAACAACCCTGGTTTCCTCACCGCCAAACATACCGAAAGTCCTGTTCGTATAAGCCGCAATATCAAACTGCCGGAAACTGTCCGCGCCAGCCCTGACAGCCCCTTCCGCCAGTTCAATCCTGTCCATTTTATCCACACGGTAATGCTTGATTTTATCCTCCGCCCCGTCATAAGCAACAAGATAATAATTCTCATCCTTACACGTCAGCGCCCACGGGCTCACCTGATATTTCTCCCCGTTCCGGCGCGGCTTAAGCTCCTTGCCCGGTGTCCATTCCATGTACCGGAACCTTATCTGGCAGTCCTCCCCGATCGCCCTGTGAATATGTTCCACATTATAATATACACTTTCATTCTCCGTTTTAATCCGCCCGGCCACATATACCTGGCGGCGCAGCTGCTTCGCCCCGTGCTTCCCCGCCAGCTTTTCAATTTTCCGTATCAAATCCCTGGATTTCTTCAGTGTCAGAAACCGGGAAGACTGCACCGCATCCGCCAAAAGTTTTAACTCCGCCAGTTCGAACTGCCTCCCTGCCAGATAATAACCGCCCCCGGCGCGCGCTTTTACATACACAATATCATACCCAAACCGCATTAACTGCTCTATATCATTATAAATCGATTTCCTCTCCGCCGAAATATCATATTTCCCTAATTCTTCAATTAGCTGCTGCGTAGACATACAATGCTGTTCATCTGTCTCTTCTTCCAGTATCTTAACGATATACAACAGCTTCAGCTTCTGGTTTGCCGATTTTGCCATCCGTCTCCTCCCTCAGGACATACTTTAACAGCCCTCCAGAACCGCCCGGATCTCATTCAGATTCTTAATTTCATAATCCGCCTTAACCTCCGAAAGATTCCCAGCCCCGCCCGGATTATACCAGCAGGAGGCAATCCCCGCCCGTTTCCCTCCCAGTATATCGCTGGTCAGGGAATCCCCGACAATGACAGCCCGCTCTTTCCTGAAACCGGGAATCAGGGCAAAACACCGGTCAAAATATTCCTTCTGCGGCTTCGGCGCCCCCATCTCCTCCGACACAAAAATACCGTCCGCCAGCTTATCCAGCCCGGATAATGCCAGTTTCTTCCGCTGCGTCCGGCTGACACCGTTTGTCACCAGATACTGCCTGCAGACTCCCCGCAGGCTTTTCACTATCTCATACGAATTGTCCAGAAAATAATAAACGCTCCCCAACGCCTCCGCATATTCTTCCTGGAATGCCGCCGCGTCCACACCCACAGCCCCTATCTCCTGGAATAATGTCCGGAAACGTCCCTGCAGCGCTTCTTTCTTCCCTATCTCCCCTGTCTCTATCCGCCTCCAATACCCTTCGTTAATCTCCGAATACCTCGCCACAATTTCATCATCCGCTTTCAGCCCAAACACTTCAAAGCAGTACCGCAACGCATAATCTTCCGATCTTTTAAAATCCAACAACGTCTGATCCACATCCCACAATATTATATCAAACCTGCCCACCATTTCCTCCCCATACTGCCAATGCCGCCCCTGTCCGCAGCCCGGACGCAAACCAAACGGAACATACAATCAGACAGGGGAACATCCGTCCCCTGCCCCGCCCTTCCTCAGCACAAACCACAAAAGGGCATCCATAACCCATGGACACCCCTCCTTTCCCGCCGCAGCATAATCCCCTCTGTGCGTACATTCTCCCTTTTCCCACTGCATGGCCAAGACTGGCAGCAGGAAAACAAAGCCCTCATAAGCGGGACAGGGTATTCTTCACAAGTACGCCAAATTCACAGCCCTGCCTTCCCGCCAGCCGGAACTGCTACAACACCTAAGACGGAACCTACTTCCCGGCATTGACAGTATCCGGCATGGAAGGCTGCCCTGTGCCACCTGACTTTTTCCGGTCTGAGCTCTTGCTCCATTTCACACCAAGGACACACGCAACAATTACCAATGCCACGATCAACGCAAACAACAAAAGATAAGATAAAAAAGAATTTATGAACAAAACTAAACTTGCCATAATGCTGACCCTCCGCTCGTCCTATTCTCACAGAAATTCCTATTCTGCCTTTCCGCTATTTATCATACCACCTTTTCTACCGTATCGTCAAGTAGCCCGTCGCCATCCGCCGCACTTGTCGCCAGAAAATCACATCTTTCGTTCTGCGGATGCCCGTCATGCCCCTTTACCCAGGTAAATTTCACCTGATGAGGCTCCCTGGCCTTTAAAAGCCGTTTCCACAAATCAATGTTTTTTACCGGCTGGTTGCTGCTGTTCTTCCAATTCCTTTTCAGCCATCCGTCCACCCAATGTTTGTTAAAAGCATCCGTCACATACTTAGAATCCGATATAACCTCTACCTCGCAGGGCCTTGTCAGTGCCTCCAGGCCGACAATAACCGCCATCAGTTCCATCCGGTTATTGGTAGTCTTCTTATATCCTGCCGAATATTCCCGCTCATGCAGCGTCCCTTTGGAATCAATATAATGCAATACCGTCCCATATCCCCCCGGCCCGTCCGGGTTCCCTCTTGCAGAACCATCCGTATAAATTGTTACCTTCATATTTCCCTCATTCCTGTACCACTACATACACACACTTAATTCATCCCTTCTGCACCACCACATATACCTGCTGCAATGCTGCCGCCCAAATCCGCCATAAAAAGCCTGGAAGAATGCCCTCTTTCTGGGCATTCTTCCGCGTGAAACGGGTTTGCCCATGCATCCTGCATGGCAAACCCTAGAAGCTCTTAGGCGGCGTCCTTTGACGCCTTAGAACTTCTTTTCACGCTAACCAACATGCTGCCGCCTGCGACAGCACAAACCTGCCATAAAAAACCTGGAAAAACGCCTCTTTCCCGGCGTTTTTCCGCGTGAAATGGATTTGCAATGCTACGCATGGCAAATCCTAGAAGCTCTTAGGCGGCGTCCTTTGACGCCTTAGAGCTTCTTTTCACGCTAACCATGTCCCGCTCTCCAGGAAATGCTCCGCCAGCCGTTCCGCTTCTTCGATAATATCCTCCTCATAGCCCATCACCCCCAGCAGCCGGATAGCATTGCGCGAGCCCGCCCTTCCCTTTTTCAGTTGATAGCCAAACACCACATCGTCCCCGTCTACCTCTTCCTCAAAGTGATAATTATTATAATGCATTTCCAGCAGATGTGTCAATTCGATATCATGGGTTGCCGCAAAGCAAAGTACATTTCTCCCTGCCAGGCTCTTCAATATCTGTGTGGAAGCCGCAATCCGCTCCACCGTATTGGTGCCGCGCAGCACTTCATCCACAAAGCAGAGCACCGGATTCCCCCCGTCGGAAGGCTGATCCAGAATCCGCTTCAACGATTTTATTTCCACAATATAATAACTTTCGCCCCCTGCCAGATCGTCCCGCAATGCCATGGAAGACAAAATCCGGTACAGGCCGCCGCTGTACTTTTCCGCCAGACAGGTATGCACCGTCTGGGCCAAAATTGCATTGATGGCAACCGTCTTTAAGAAAGTAGATTTTCCCGAAGCATTGGAACCGGTCAGCAATACCCCCTTCTTGGTCATAATACTGTTTTTCACCGGGCTTTCTATCATAGGATGATAACCGTCCTCTATCAGCAGCTCCTTCCCGCCATGGAAACAGGGCAGGCACCAGGTTTCCTTGGAAGCCCGGTAACAGCCTATGGCAATCACCGCTTCCATATATCCGAGAAGCGTGATCATCCGGTCTATGCCCTCACTGTTTTTCCTCACCTCAGCCAGCATACTGTTAAACTTAATCAAATCCACATGGAAAACCATCCGCACATAGTCCATCAGTATTTCCAGCGGATTCCCGGATGCCCCCATGCGGGCAGGCGACATCAGGATATAAGAACCGGTTTTGAATTTCCCCATTTTCTTCCGGTATCCACCCAATTCCTCCAGCTCCCTTGCCAAAACAGAGACAGGCAGTTTTTCTATCTCCTCCGCATTTTTCAGCAGCCGCAGAATATAAGAAAAACTTGTAATATACGGGTCAATTTCATTTTTTGTCTTAAAATAGGAAACGATATTGTAACTCATCGCCGCCGTGAAAGCAAGCACGCCTGCCTGGACGGAAGCAAACATAAGAAGCAGGGCCGCCGCAATGGCCAAATCTCCCAGATAATGCTTTGCGCTGCTCCTCTCCCCAAGCAAATCCAGATAATGCAGATAATCATAAATGGAATATTTCCCGGTTTTCCCAATCTGGGCAAACCGTATCTGGTATTCCACCCTCTTATCCCTGTTTGCCGAAAAATACTGTATCTGCTGCTCCATTACCTCCATATTCTCCGTATCCTGCATGGGTGTGCGCAACAGATAATAAAGATATTCCTCCCCCGCCGCCGAATAGGTATGGTTCATCTGCTGGAACACTTTATCCATGCTCAAGTCATTCCATGTAATATCATCAATATGGAACCCTTCCGCCTTATGCTCCCGGAAATAACGGGAAATCTTCTCCATTTCCTCCGGCTTGTATTCCTCCCGTTCCGGAAGCACACCGTAATTTTCCCGCAGCCATTCCACAAACCTGGCCTTTTTCTTCCGTTCACCATACCAGCCGTTCAGCATAATCAGCGCCAGTATACCAAAGATCGTCAATGCAAGCACTATATATTCCATAAACCAAACTCCTGTCCCGCTTCCGCTTTATACTTCATAAATCGAACTCCCGCCCCGCTTACGCTTTATACTTCACAAATCGAACTCCTGTCCTGCTTCCGCTATATCCATAATCCGCTCCCGATACCGCTTCCCCATATCCGTCCCTTTATACCTGCCAATCAGCCCGTAATCCTCCCACATGTGCATAGGGAACACATACCGGGCATCCGCATGCTCCAGAAAATAATCCATGCCCCAGCCGTAAGCCCGGTCCAGACGCGGGTCCAGCGGCACGAAAGCCGCCTCAAAAGAAATATCCCGCAGCGCGTCGATTTCCCGTTTATAATCCCGCTCCATATTTTCATTCCACTGAGTATCCTCTTCATCCCAATGCCACCAGTTGAGATCCCCTGCATGGTAAAACCACATGCCTTCCGCATATACCGCAAAAGCAACCCCCGCGTCGGTGGAACGCAGCGTCCGTATCCTAAGCCCGTCCCATTCCAGTTCCCTGTTTTTTCCCGCCGTTGTTATTTTCTCTTTAACAGAAACCGGCACCCCGTTCCTCTCCAGATATTTCCCGCTCAGCTTTATATCGCTTCCAAGGAAAAAATGCACCTTCCCATACTGCTGCGCCAGCCCGAAGATTTCCATACTGAAATGATCCCTGTGCTTGTGGGAAGCAAACACATAAACCGCTTTATCCCTTTCCCATTCCGGAAGTTTCCCTTTATAGTAATCAAAGAGCAGGACACATCTTTCCAATTCCACGGCAAAACCGCTGTGATAAATATAAGTCACTTTCATACACTTTTTTTGCCCGCCTATCCTTATATTTCCTTTCCTTATATTTCCTTTCCTTATATTTGGCAAGCCCCTTATAAAAAGATATATTTCAAAATAAACAAAACCGTCAGGACATACATCAGCACACTGACCTTCTTCTCTTTCGCCTTACCGGTAAGCAGGCAAAGCAGCGTCCAGGAAATCACCCCTATTGAAATCCCTTCGGAAATGCTGTATGCCAGCGGCATTGCAATAATGCACAAAAATGCCGGGATAGCATCCGTCATATCGTCAAAGTCAATCTTCGCGACAGCCCCCATCATATAAAAGCCTACAATAATAAGCGCCGGCGCTGTGGCAAAAGAGGGAATCGTTAAAAACAAAGGGGAGAAAATCAACGCCAGAAGGAATAATAATCCTGTCGTAACCGCGGTAAGCCCTGTCCTGCCGCCCTCCGTCACACCGGAAGCGCTTTCCACGAAAGTCGTTGTTGTGGAAGTACCAAGCACCGCACCCGCACTGGTAGCCACGGCGTCCGCCATCAAAGCACCTTTAATCCTCGGAAGCCTGCCGTTTTTATCCAGCATATTCGCCTTGGAAGATACCCCGATCAAAGTACCCAGCGTATCAAACAGATCTACAAACAGGAAGGAAAAAATAACTACAAAGAAATCCAAAAGCTGTATGGATGAGAAATCAGCCCGGAACAACTGCCCGAACGTATTGCCGATGGAAGTGAAATCAAAACTTATAATAGCATGGGGAATGGTAGAGTACCAGCCCGCATCCGGATTTGGCACATACAGCCCTGCGGCCTCACATATTATACCCAAAACCCATGTAGCAAGTATACCGAACAAAATACCGCCTTTTACCTTAAGAATCAAAAGAACCGCCGTAACAAGTACGCCAACCAATGCCAGCAGCGCGGTGATCCCTACCGTGGAAAATTCCTCCCCTGCAAATTCCTGATATGTCAATAAAGTGGTATCGTCATTGACAATGATTTTTGCATTCTGCAGGCCGATGAATGCGATAAAAAGGCCGATGCCCACACTTACCGCGGACTTAAGCGTCATCGGGATCGCGTTGAAAATGGCTTCCCGCACATTCGTAAGGGAAAGTACAATGAAAATCAGCCCCTCCACAAATACCGCCAGCAAAGCAACCTGCCAGGAATAACCCATCTGCCCTACTACGGTGAATGCAAAATAAGCATTGAGCCCCATCCCCGGCGCCAGCGCAAAAGGGTAATTGGCAAATAATGCCATCAGTAACGTACCAAGGAAAGAAGCCAGCGCAGTGGCAATCAATACCGCACTTTTGTCCATCCCGGACGCGGAAAGTATATTCGGGTTTACTGCCAGTATGTACGCCATTGTCATAAATGTCGTTACACCGGCCATAACTTCTGTCCTAACGTCCGTCTTATTCTCTTTCAGCTTAAAAAACTTCTCCAACATATCTCCTGTGCCTCCTATTCCAGTTCCGCCAAAGTGTCATAAAGACCCATTTTAGGGAAGAATTTCCGGCCGCTCCTGCGTCCTGAAATCCTTCCGGGCCTTTGCGATGCTCTGGCTGTTCCAGTTCTGCCAACTGCAAATATTACTGTCTCATTTTTCCGATAATTTCATTTGCTTTCGCATAAATCTCTTCCGGTTCTTCCGGTACGTAGAATACTCCGTCATGGTAACAGATTTTCCCGTGGATCATTGTCATCTTCACATTCTGTTTGCTCCCGCTGTATACAATATTCTTCGCTATGTTGTTCAGCGGCTGCATATTGGGCTGATGAAGGTCTATCATGATAATGTCTGCCAGCTTCCCTTCCGCCAGCACGTCCGCATCGGCAAGGCCCATAGCTTCCGCGCCGTTTACCGTCGCCATCCGGAGCACTTCCATCGCGTCCACGGCGGAAGCATCCTTCTCCCTCACCTTCGCCAGGCCCGTCACAAGGAACATTTCACGGAACATGTCCAGGCAATTATTGCTCGCCGGGCCGTCCGTGCCGATAGCCACATTCAATCCCGCCTCAAGGAAATCCCGTATCGGCGCTATCCCGCTGGCCAGTTTCAGATTGGAAGCCGGGTTGGTGATTACACTGACTTTCTTCTTTTTAAAAAGGCTGATTTCTTCCGGCGTCAGCCATACGCAGTGGTAAGCCCCTCCCCCGTACTCAAACATCCCCAGGGAATCCAGGAATACGCCCGGTGTCACGCCGTAACGTTCCACACAGTCCTCCACTTCCTTTTTCGTTTCCGACAGATGCATATATACCGGAGCCTTCAGCTTCCCGGCCAATCCGGCCATCTGCTCCATTAATTCCCTGGAACAGGTGTATTCCGCATGGAAACCCAGCCGGAAGGATAACAGCGGATCCTTCCCGTTCAGCTCATGATACCACTTCTCCGCCAAATCCACCGACTGGCTGAAATTATTCACCGCCCCGGTCTGCACACAGCGCATCCCCATCTCACTGCATGCCCGGGCAATGCTTTCCGGTGTCAGATACATATCAAAAATAGCCGTAATCCCGCTGGTCAGATATTCCAAAACCGCCAGCTTTGTCAAATGATAAATATCCTCCGCCGTCATCCTGGCCTCAATGGGGAATACCTGCTCGTTCAGCCATGACTGCAGCGGCAGGTCGTCCGCATAAGACCTCAGAAGCGTCATCCCGGAATGGGTATGGGCATCCTTGAACCCGGGCATCAGCAGGTTCCCCTTACAGTCAATCTCCTCATCCCATATCATACAGTCTATCCCGTTTTTCCGGAAAACAGCCTCCCTGTCCGCGCCGTCCCCCACATACAGGATACGTTCTTCCCTTACCCACAATTCACCTTCCAATACAGGCATGTCCGCTTCCATTGTCAGTATCCTTGCATTATAAAAACGAATGTTCATAAAACTTCCGCCTTTCCCTATCCGTCCTTTTATACATCCGGCCTCCCGGCCAGATTCGCCGGCCCGAAGCCGTCCGGCAAAAGTTCCCCCAGCGTCCGGGTATAATACTCCCCGGCCATGTTTGCTATAATGATCTCAAACTCCTCCGGCCGGCAGAATTCCGCCATCACCTGCCGGCAGATACCGCAGGGCGCGGCATACTTCTCCTGATCCGTATCCCCTGCACCGACTACTGCTATCGCACGGAAAGAACGCTCCCCTTCGCTGACCGCTTTGAAAAAAGCAGTGCGCTCCGCACAGTTGCTCGGCCCGTATGCGGCGTTTTCAATGTTACAGCCTGTATAGACGCGTCCCTCTTCCGTCAGCAGGGCTGCACCTACCCGGAAATGGGAATATGGAACATACGCCATTTCCCGCGCTTTCTGCGCTTCCCTGATCAGCATCACGGCTGTCTCTTTGTCTGCCATACTATACCTCCCCGGATACGTGCTTTGCACTTCCTGAAATTTCAGTTTCTGAAAACTTCGCTTCTTAAAATTTCTTTACCGATTCCGCCACCAGCTTCGTAAACAACGGCTCTGTCTTATCCGCCGCTGCCTGCACTTCCTCATGGGTAAGCGGGCTGTCCGTCATACCTGCCGCCAGGTTGCATACACAGGAAATACCGCAGATTCTCATGCCCATATGGTTCGCTGCAATCGCTTCCACCACTGTACTCATACCTACCGCATCCCCGCCAAGGGTACGTACCATGCGTATCTCCGCCGGAGACTCGAAAGACGGCCCTGTAAACTGCACATAAACACCTTCTTTCATTTCTATCCCGTTTTCCTGCGCCGTCTGCCGCAAAATGTCCTGCAGTTCCCTGTCATACACCGTACTCATATCCGGGAACCGCGTCCCGAGTTCCTCGATGTTAGGCCCGATCAAAGGGTTCGGCGCAAAACTGGAAATATGATCCGTAATCAGCATCAGATCCCCTGCTTTAAAATCATGGTTCACCCCGCCGGATGCATTGGTCAGAAAGAGGATTTCTGCCCCCATCATTTTCATCAGCCGCGCCGGAAGCACCACATCACCAATCGGATAACCTTCGTAATAATGTACCCTGCCTTTCATACATACTACAGGTACTTCACCGATATAGCCGAAGATAAATTTCCCTGCATGCCCCGGTACGGTGGATACCGGAAATTCCTCTATTTCGCTGTAGGAAAGCTCAGCCTCGATCTTTATGGTATCCGCAAAATGCCCCAGGCCGGAACCCAGCACAATCGCTACACGCGGCTGAAAATCAATTTTCTTCCGGAAGCTTTCATAACACCGCATCAGTTTCTCATAATCTTTGTTCATCTTCCACACCCCGTTTTTCTGTTTATTTGATAGCGTATCAACATAATTAATATAACATGAGTGGGAAAAAAAGGCAATGTTGTTTCGCACAACAGAATAGAAATCCTTAGGTTACAGTTCAGTATCCTATATTATCGCAGCCCTCCGCACCAGTCGCGCCCTGTGCCGCATCTTCAGGCAATTCTTTCATAGCCTGTGTCTGGAAAGCCATAAAGGCTTTCATCGCGTTTTCCTTCGCCACTTCCGATACAGGGGACATAATTTCAAAGGGTATCTTACGTTCCCGCACCACCGCCCTCGCATATATATTAATCGCTGTAGATGCAGTCATACCAAAATCAGCACATAAAGCATCAAACTGCTTTTTCAAAGATTCCTCCATACGCACACTAAATGTTGCCTGAGCCATACTTATATCCTCCTATTCCAGTACCGCATATATAGTAGAAGAATCCTTCCCGTCTCTTCTGCTATATATGCTGTTTCCAGTTCCGCAAATCCATGTCATGGTACATTCATAATCAGCCTGAAAACAAATGTCCCGTTATCGTTTTTAAAATCCGGTTCCCCTCCATACCCCTTCGATGCTTTCACTATACTCGACACACCAATACCTCCCGTAAACTCCGGTTTCGGATAACCGTTCCTGAATTCCGCTTCCACCCGGCAGGTATTGATACAGCAAATAACCAGCTTATTTTTCTTCTTTTTCACTGTGATATCTATAAAGCACTCTCTCCCGGCCTCCTGTTCCCTGGCCCCCAGACATCCATAGATGGCATTCTCATATGCATTGGACAAAATTGTCACAAGGTCAATATCCAAAACCGTACATTCCCTGTCCACATGGACATCCAGGGATACCCTTATCCCCTCCCGCTCCGCCTTTTTCGTATAAGCGGACAAAATGTTGTTGACTGCTATATTCTCACATATTACGGTCGCCTGCCCTTCCTCCATATTTTTCTCATATTCCCCCAGATATTCCAAAAGCTCGTCAGTCTGCCCCCTGCGGGCATACTCCGCTATTACCATATTATGGTGCCTGGCATCGTGCCGTATGCGTCTTCCTGATTCCACGGACTCCTCTAAGAACTCCATCTGCCGTTCCAGCAGCCTGTGGTTCATCTGCATCAGTTGGTTTTCCGTGCGGTATTCCGATTCCTTCCCGATATGCAGATACAGCCGGAATACCATAAGCTGCAAAGAACCTATCAGGAAAAAGTTCATCACAATCTGCAGCAGGCGGTATTTCATTTCCTTCTCATCCAGCGGCCTGATAACAAATGCAATGCCAAAGAAAAGGCTGATAATCAAAACAGTAAGGCTGAACCAGTCCAGCTCATCTTCCACATATACGCCAAACTCCTTTATCGAATTCCGCAGATATTTGTCAATGAAAAAAGCCAGCAGCGCAATCAGCAATATCCGGACAATTATGTCCGCCCATACATTCCCCCCAAAAAAGCTTTCGGAACATATAATCCCGCCAACTACAAATACCGCCATCAGATAAAACGTAAATCCAAGCTTATAAAATGTCAGAAATAAATGTGTGCTGCTGATATATAAAGAAAAAAGACAGAATACTATGAAAAGGCTGAGCGGCGCAAGACGCACAAAACTCTCATGCCCCACTACATACCAGATACAGGACGGCGGCAATACTATTATAAACATACTGCCGTAAAGGAACCATGTCTTTTTACGTCCGAAGCGCGGCTCATCCATCAATGTAAACAACAGGACCGTCCCCAAAATACTTATTATCAACCGAATAAACGCTACATATACAGAGCCTCCTAACATACCGCCTGTCCCTCCTTTCTTTGCTTCCCGCAGCCCGATTTCTCCCTGCGCATGCCCCCCGATTCCTATATTCTTCCTTTTATTGCTATCTGCTTATTTTTACTGTTATTTGTTTATTTTTACTGCTATTTGATTACGTTTACTGCTATCTGCTTATTTTTACTGCTATTTACTTACTTTTTCTGCCATTTGCTTATTTTTACTACTATTTGATTACGTTTAATTCCTGCAGCATACGCCGGATCCGGATTCCCTGGTTTAGCACTTCCTCCCGTTTGGAAACCTCCATGTCCAGCCCTTCGATCACAAAAGAATGGATTTCCCGGATTCCCAGCATATTGGCAAATGCCTTTACATACTCTGCCCCCATATTCCTCCCGCCCGCATATCTCCCGCTTGTGGAAAAATAGGACAGCTTTTCCGCCCTGCAATACCCCGCGCTCCGGTTCCCCTCATATCCGAAAGTCAATCCGCACACCGCAACATGTTCGAAATAAACCTTTAACAAAGATGGGAAGGAAAGATTCCAGCAGGGTGCGGCTACCACAATCTCATCCGCCTCCTTAAATTGTTTCGCATAGCGGAACATCTCATGCTGCAGCTCCCCTCTTTCCATTAATTGCTCCCGCAGCTCTATCCCCTCCGCAGTTAAAGGCGATATCTGCTGCTCACTCAATATGACTGTTTCCGTTTCCGTATCTTCACCCAATGCCTGCAGATAACTTTCATATAACCTTTTTGTCGCTGATTTTTCCCCACGGACACAGCAATCCACTACAAGTACCATACCTCTTACCTCTTACCGGCTTTTTCCTACACGGTTCCCAACCGCACCGCGCGTTATACCTTCCATCCCCTGCGATTCCCCTTCCTCCGGCCGCGGCACAGCACATCCATATCCCCGCTTCCTTCCTGCCTCTTTATTGACTATACCAAAATACTTTCTTTTTGGACACTTTTTTTGCACGCTTTGCACTTTTTCCGTCATACATTGCCGTACAATTCCATCGCCTTAAATCTTACCACGCTTCCGAATACCTTCCTGTGCCAAACCGAAGGCGGCGTAGTTATAAAGCCTGTCTCATCCGAAAAAATATTGCAATATTACAGAAACAGTAATAAACTGAAAGAAACCGTAACAAACCGAATGTAAGGGAGGCGCCTTCAATGACTGAAAAAACTTACAAAACACGATCCGGCATTATCCATTACTGGTCCAACATAATAGATCCCGATTCCGTAACACTGGCCTTTTTGCCGGGACTGACTGCGGACCACCGGTTATTTAACAGGCAGATAAAATATTTTAAAAGCAGATACAATATTCTGGTGTGGGATGCCCCGGCCCATGGCGCTTCATGGCCGTTTACCTTTGATTTTGATCTGATGGACAAAGCCGAATGGCTGAATGGGATTTTCGACCAGGAAAAAACAGCAAAGCCCGTTATCATCGGGCAATCCATGGGCGGCTATGTAGGACAGGCTTATGCAGAATTGTACCCCGACAGGCTGAAAGGCTTCATCGCCATTGATTCCGCCCCTCTGCAAAGAAAATATGTGACGGCAATCGAAATCCGGCTCCTGAAAAGAATGGAACCCGTTTATTATTACTATCCCTGGAAATCCCTCTTAAAATCCGGCTCCAACGGCGTCGCCGTATCTATATACGGCCGGAAACTGATGCGCAGAATCATGATGACATATGACGGTGACAAGAAACGTTATTCCCAAATAGCGGGCCATGGCTTCCGAATCCTTGCCCAAGCAATGGAAAAAGATTTGCCCTATGAAATAAAATGCCCTGCACTGCTGATTTGCGGCAAACAGGATCATGCCGGTTCCTGTATCCGATATAATAAGAAATGGCACAAAAACACAGGCATCCCCATCAAATGGATCCAGGGTGCCGGGCATAACTCAAACACAGACAGGCCGGAAATTGTAAACCGCCTCATTGAAAATCTGGTAAAACAAATATAGGAACCTGAATTTGTTTGTAAATACCTAAACCCGGACAAACCGAAACTAAAATTTTGCCATCCTGGGCAAAATTTTGGTTATAAGTGCCTAATAAATTTCATGCCGGAAGGTTTAACAGCACCCTGGCAACAAACATACCGTTTTCCACGGAAAAATCCGTCTCCCCCTCATACCGCGCTGCCGTCTTTACTATGCTGGCAATCCCCAATCCGCTGTCGCCATCCATAACCGGCACGCCTTTATGGAGCCGCATCTGTTCAGCGCATGTATTCCGGCACCGGATGACAATTTTGTGCCCTTTCTGTGCGATACGTATATCGATCTCCTGCTGCTGCTTCCGGGAACCGAGACAGCCGGAAATCGCATATTCAAAAATATTTGCAAGGATAGCGACCAAATCAATATCCCGGATTTTCAGACTGTCCGCGATCGCCACATCCATATTCACGCATATCTTCTCATTTCCGGCATACCTGCCATAAACCGACAGGATGCTGTTCACAGCCGTATTCCGGCAAATCGGTTCCTCCGTCTTCCTTCCCGCATCCTGGCTATACTGCTGTACATATTTAAGAAGCGCCTCCGTCTCCCCGTTTTTGATATATTCTTCTATCAGCCTGCAATGATGGCGGATATCATGGCGTAACCTGGCTGCTTCCTCCTGCGCCTCTTCCTCAAGTTCCAACTGGCGGCGCAGGAATTGTTCATTCATTTCCAGCAGTTGGTTTTCCTTCTCATAACTATGTTCCTTTCCCAAGTGGATATACAGATACAAAATAAGGTATTGGATAATCCCCGCCATTAACATAATCATAAACATCC
Organism: uncultured Lachnospiraceae bacterium; assembly: GCA_947385425.1. GTDB lineage: Bacteria > Bacillota > Clostridia > Lachnospirales > Lachnospiraceae > Kineothrix. The sequence goes on from CANDKY010000011.1 coordinate 27,029, forward strand.
GCACAATATTCTCAACGGAAAAAATATGGAAAGAAGGCCAATAAGCCGAAGAAGCCGCAAGCAAAGAAGAACCAACCAGCGTAACAGCGCTGAACAAATCCATCTCTTCCCTTAAATAATCCACATTTTCCCGCAATACCACCCGAAGCTTCCTTTTCACACCAATCAAAACAAACGCTGTCAACAGGAACCGTATCAGAATATCCACACCCATATTCCCGTCAAACCACAGGCGCGCCGTATCCACACCAATAAACACAACCAGGGAAAGCAAATAAAAACCAAAGCATATCTTATATAAAGCCAGATATATACCCTCGCTGCTCATCAATGCGCAGAAAGTCCCGAGACACAACAGTACCGCCAGGCCGGAAAACTGGACGAAGTTCTCCGCATTCCCTAAATACCATACACTGAATATAATATTGAAGAATACCCCGCCCACAGCATAATACAATATCGTTTTCTTCATTGAAAACCTCGGGCAATCCAACAGCAGAAACACTGCCATCACCAACGCCGCCCCAATCCCATTCCGAAGAAATGCTATCCAAAAAGAACCACCTAACATACCCTGTCCCCCCGCACGTTTCCTATTGCCAACACTTTTACTCATATAATATAGCACAAAATATACTTCTTATAATATTTTTGACATGCATCGCATTTTTTTTGACATACTTTGCTTCCCTCATAAAACCATGCCTCCCCGTGGGATGTCATCTGCCCCAAGCATAAACTGGTAAAACCCAGTTGCGTTTAGCAACAAAACACAGCAGAGCAAAAAAAAGCCTGGGAACACCCTTTTTATAAGGCTTCCCAGACTTATAACTACTATTATCCGATATTATCCGAACTCATCCATCTCCAAAAATATTAATAATTGGCAATTACTATTTTTACAATCAATAATTCACGATTTTCCCGAAATCAGCCTTAAGCGACGCGCCGCCGACAAGCCCGCCGTCGATATCAGGCTGTGCAAAAAGCTCTGCCGCATTGCCTGCATTTACGGAACCGCCGTACTGGATCCTTACCGCCTGTGCCGTAGCTTCATCATACACTTCTGCGATACAGTCACGGATTGCCTTACATACCTCCTGTGCCTGCTCTGTAGTCGCCGTCTTGCCGGTCCCGATTGCCCAGATAGGTTCATAAGCAATCACCATAGATGCCACCTGCTCTGCAGTCACGTCAACCAAATCAGACTTAATCTGCATACGGATCCAATCAAGCGTAATACCCATTTCCCTCTGCTCCAGAGTCTCGCCGCAGCAAAGAATCGGTGTAAGCCCTGCTTCAAGAGCTTTCTTTACTTTCTTATTCAACAGCGCATCATCTTCTTTGAAGTAATCACGCCTCTCAGAATGGCCGATAATCACATACTTAACGCCTGCGTCTACCAGCATTGCCGCAGAAATCTCCCCTGTATAAGCGCCCTTCTCTTCAAAATACATATTTTCTGCGCCGACTTCCACATTACTTCCCTTTACGGCTTCCACTACCGGAACAATATCAATTGCAGGTACACAATAAACTACATCCACATCATCCGATTTTACAAGATCCTTCAGCTCGCCACATAATGCCACCGCCTGGCTGGGAGTCATATTCATCTTCCAGTTGCCTGCAACAATTTTCCTTCTTGCCATTTTCCTCTCTCCTTCAATCCAACAAATTCTCCATACCAACCCACACAACCCGCAAACCCGAAAAAATGCCGCTTTTCGAAACGGTACTTCGCCCTGCATTTTTCCAGACATTAAAAACCTCTCAGGTTATGTCCATCCAAATTTGTGCTGCCGCGGTGCGGCAGCACAAACCCAGCCATAAAAGCCCTGGAAATCCTTATTTATCATCAGCCGCCACAACACCCGGCAATTCCTTCCCTTCCAGGAATTCAAGGGAAGCGCCGCCGCCTGTGGAAATATGGCTCATCTTGTCTGCAAAACCTAACTGATTTACAGCCGCCGCACTGTCGCCGCCGCCGATAATCGTGGTCGCATCCGTCTCAGCCAAAGCCTTTGCCACTGCAATAGTGCCTTTTGCGAGGATCGGGTTCTCAAACACACCCATAGGCCCGTTCCATACAACCGTCTTGGCAGATTTCACTGCATCCGCATACAGGGCTGCAGTCTTCTCGCCGATGTCAAGGCCCTCCATATCCGCAGGAATCTTATCCGCATCTACCATGGAAACTTCAATTTCCGCATCAATCGGGTTCGGGAACCCTGCAGCAATCGTGGTATCCACAGGAAGCAATAACTTCTTGCCCATTTTCTCTGCCTTTTCCATCATTTCCTTACAATAATCAAGCTTCTCCTCATCTACAAGGGAATTGCCGATCTCATAACCCTTTGCCTTTAAGAAAGTAAACGCCATACCGCCGCCAATGATAAGAGTATCGCATTTCTCAAGCAGGTTGTTGATAACATTCAGCTTGTCGGCAACCTTTGCACCGCCCAGGATTGCAACGAAGGGCCTTACCGGATTCTCTACCGCATTGCCGAGGAAATCAATTTCCTTCTGCATTAAGTAACCAACCGCGCACTCGCCGCCTTTTGCACGTACCACATCGGTAACGCCTGCAACGGATGCATGTGCCCTGTGGGAAGAACCGAACGCGTCGCATACATATACATCAGCCAGCTCAGCCAGCTCCTTGCTGAACTCTTCGCCGTTTTTCGTTTCTTCTTTTCCGCGGAAACGTGTATTCTGAAGCAATACCACATCCCCGTCCTTCATAGCTGCAACCGCCGCGGTAGCCGCCTCACCGGTCACATTATAATCGGAAACAAAATTAACTTCCTTGCCAAGCTTCTCGGAAAGCCTCTTAGCAACCGGTGCAAGAGATTCCCCTTCGTTCGGGCCGTTCTTCACTTTCCCAAGATGCGAGCAGAGGATTACCTTCCCGCCGTCCTTAATCAGCTTCTGAATCGTAGGAAGTGCTGCCACGATACGGGTTTCATCTGTAATCTCTCCATTTTTCAACGGTACATTGAAATCGCACCTTACCAGGACACGTTTCCCGCTGACATTAATATCATCTACTGATTTCTTATTTAATCCCATGACTACCGTTCCTCCATACATAAAAAATAAATAACAAAATGATAAAAAGGCCCGGCCCTCCAAGACCGGACCTTTTCTAGGTCTTCCAACATCAAAATGGGAACAAACTCCTCAGCTTATGCTAATTCGGAGAAGTACTTGATTGTTCTTACCATCTGGCTTGTGTAGGAGTTCTCATTGTCATACCATGAAACTACCTGTACAAGGTTATCAGCGCCAACCATGGTCTGTGTAGCATCGAAGATGGAACCATAGGTGCTTCCAACGATATCGGAGGAAACGATCTCATCTTCATTGTACCCGAAGGACTCTGTAGCTGCTGCTTTCATAGCTGCATTGATTTCTTCTTTCGTTACGGATTTCTCAACAGTTGCAACCAGGATTGTTGTGGAACCTGTCGGTGTAGGTACACGCTGTGCGGAACCGATCAGTTTGCCGTTCAGTTCAGGGATAACAAGGCCGATAGCCTTAGCAGCGCCTGTAGAGTTAGGAACGATATTTACAGCGCCTGCACGGCTTCTTCTCAAATCGCCTTTCCTCTGAGGTCCGTCAAGGATCATCTGGTCGCCTGTGTAAGCATGGATTGTGCTCATGATACCGGATTTAATTCCAGCCAGGTCATTCAGTGCCTTAGCCATAGGAGCAAGGCAGTTTGTTGTACAGGATGCAGCGGAAATGATGGTATCTTCCGGTTTCAAAGTCTCATGGTTTACATTGTAAACGATGGTCGGAAGATCATTTCCTGCAGGTGCGGAAATAACAACCTTACGGGCACCGGCATCGATATGAGCCTGAGCTTTCGCTTTGGATGTATAGAAACCTGTACACTCAAGAACAACATCAACTTTCAGCTCACCCCAGGGAAGATTCTTTGCATCTGCTTCTTTGTAGATCGTAATAGTCTGCCCATCAACGGTAATGGAATCCTCACCAGCCGTTACTGTGTCTGCTTTCGCATATTTGCCCTGTGAAGAATCATATTTCAACAAGTGTGCCAGCATTTTAGGGCTTGTCAAATCGTTGATTGCCACTACTTCGTATCCTTCTGCTCCAAACATCTGTCTGAAAGCAAGACGACCAATACGGCCAAAACCATTAATTGCTACTCTTACTGCCATTTTTCGTTTCCTCCTAGAAATGAATTTGTTTATATTATTTTACAACCACTGTAAAATGATTGTCAAAAAATTATCAACAACATTATTTTACCTAATTTGTCCTGAAAATTCAAGACATAAATGAAAAAATATTTACAATTAGACCTTTATTTTACAATTTCCCCGTGACATTGCCCAATCCGGGTACTTTTGTACTATTTTCTGTCCATTTATTCCGGCAATCCGCCGCGGCGCAGCCGTTTCCCCGGTACGCCTCCGTTTTTTGCATGGCGATACCCCTGCATGGAGCTGCGCATAAAACAAGGGACGCATTTTCCAACATACGTCCCTTGCCTTTGCCATCAGATATTCCCCGGATCGGAATACCATACCCTGGCCTTTTTTACATAATCCTGTCAGCCCTTATAAAGTCCCGCTGGAAAAAAGGGATTTCACATGATCCACTTCTTCCTGGGTTGCCTTTGCAGCCGGAACATAATAGGACTTTTCCCTTGCGATCTGATACAATTCTTCCTGCGACTGCTCACATGCGTTACGGAACTGCTTCAAAGTCTGCTTCAATTCCTTATTTTCCGTCTGGGCAATCATGCCGCCGTAACGGACAAGTTCCCCGTTGATCCCTGCCAAAGTATCTGCCACCATTGTTTTTTCCTGCATCTTTACACCCTCCTACTGCAAAAATTTCATCAACTGCTGCTTATTGTCCATTGCGGATTTCGCGCCTTTTTCAAAAAACTGCTTCACGCTGGAATCCGATGCGCATTCCGCATACTCTTTCATTTTGCAATGGGTTGTGTCATAACCGCCAATCAAATGACGCAGGTTCTGTAAATCCAATTCTGATAAATTAGCCATTTTCTACACCTCCTGAAATAATAGACTGCCCTCCTATTATTTCCGTGAGGTTTATCCTTATTCGCATTTTCCCGTTTTACCAGAAAAATCAAAAAAACATATGTTCCAGCAGTATTTTAACGCCGAGTAAAATCAAAATTCCCCCGCCGGCCAGCTCCGCCTTTGCCTTATATCTGCCGCCGAACACATAACCCGCTTTTACGCCGGCCATGGCGAACAGGAAAGTAACCGCGCCGATAAAAGATACCGCCGTCAAAATATTTACCTCCAGAAAAGCAAATGTAACCCCTGCCGCCAGCGCGTCCATACTGGTAGCAAGGGCAAGGAACAGCATGGCGCGCCATGAAAAAGAGCCGTCTGCCTCCCCTTCCTTCCCTGCGCCAGTACACGCATCCCTTATCATGTCCACCCCAATCACACCTAACAGTACAAATGCAATCCAGTGATCCACGAATACAATCTTCTCCTTAAACCGTACCCCCAGCCCGTATCCGGCAAGGGGCATAAGCGCCTGGAAACCGCCGAACCAGCCCCCCGCAGCCAACATATGCCTTACCGACAGCTTCTCAAGCGCCAGCCCCTTGCAGACCGCCGCCGCAAAGGCATCCATCGACAGCCCTGCCGCCAACATAAAAAGTGTAAAAACATCCATCTGCCCGAATCATTTTTATCCAGTCTTCCATTCCATATATTCTATAACCCGGGGATTCAAAGTATGCCTGAATACAGCAATTTTTCTTCCATTCCGCACTTACGCGACAGATATTGGATCACATCTTTTCTTGTAATAATACCGATAAAACGATCGTCATCATCAATCACCGGCACAAAATTCTGGTTCATAACCTTACTGATCAAATCTTCGATATCGGCATCCGCCGCCACCGGCTCATTGTCCCTCTTCCTCCTGACTGCCAGGATCGGGATATCCTCTGCCTCCCGCAGGTTCAGATCATGCCGCTCCTTTAAATCCCACAGAAGATCACCTTCCGTCAGCGTACCTATATAAGTCCCGTCAATATGGTCAATAATCGGCACCGCCATATATCTGTGGTATTCCATTTTTTCCAGTGCCTGCCGCAGCGTATCATCATCATAAATATAAGCAACTTCACTCTTTGGTGTCAAAAAAAACAAAATATTCATAGGCACTCCAATCCCGACCCTTATTTATAGTGTCCGTATACCACCCTCTCAGCGAGTGCAGCCGCCTGTCCCTTACCCTGCAGCTTCTCCACAATGGCAAGCCCGAAATCAACCGCACAGCCCATCCCCCTGCCTGTAATAATATTGCCTGCAATCTGTGCCGGTTCCTTCACCACCTCCGCGCCTTCCAAATGGCTCTCAAAACTCGGGAAAGAACATGCTTTCCTTCCCTTTAACATCCCCCGGTGCCCCAAAATGCTTGGTGCGGCGCAGATAGCGCCGATATATTTCCCTGCCTTATAAAAAGCATCCACCTGCTCCATCAGCGGCTCACAGGCTTCCAGATTCTTAGTCCCCGGCATCCCTCCCGGAAGGACGATCATATCCACCCCGCCGAAATCCACCTCTTCCAGAAGCCTGTCCATCTTCACTGTCACCCCATGGGAACTCTCCACCATATCCTCACCGGTAATGGATACCATTTCCGTATCAATCCCCGCCCGGCGCAGCAAATCCACTACCGCCAGCGCTTCAATCTCCTCATAACCTGTCCCGAAAAAAACACATACCTTACCCATCCTAATCCCTCTCTCCCATAATCTTTTACCGCAATCTCCTGCCATTCCTGCCCCATTATCTGTAAAACATGTACAATCCATTTCCGTTTTATACAAACGGCATAACAGCACCCTGCACAACAGGAATGCCGGAAGCAGTATGAACTATGTATTATTTTACCACTTTCCCGTTATATTTAAAAGGGTGGAAATCTTATATTGTTATAAAAAAAAGATAAACTGTCAGAATTCCTTCTTTTCCATGATCCTCCGGCTCACGGACAGGGATATCACGAAACAGACGATACACAGCAATACCGCACCGATCCCTGCAACGGCAGCATCCAGCCCCTTTATCCCCTCCGCCATACGCGCCGCAAACTCCTGCAGGCCCTCCGACCCTGCCAGAGCCCTTTCCCATACTTTTCTTCCCCAGGTAAACATAAGCACACCCCCGGCAAAAACCCCCAGCAGCACCATCCGGCCCCTCTCCCCTCCGTACTTTAACTGGGCGGGGAGCATCACCATCTGCAGCATCAGCATAACAGCCATGATAACCACAGCCAGATACAAAGTATCCGCCACCCGATCCGGCCTCAGCACACAATAAGGAACCACAGCCAGGAAAAAACCAACCAGATTACACAAAAAAGAAAACACATACTTCTCCAGCGCATAATCGGCCCGCCGGACAGGCAGCGTCATAAGAAACGCCATACTTTTATTATACTCATCCGTCGTTATCGTAGCAAGCACCAGCATCCCGCAGCCCATCATCATATACCCCATAACAAAAGACGCGCTGCCGGCCCCCTGCATCACAAGAAACACAGCCTCAATCACCACCAGCATAACCATCATCTTCTTATTCTGCAGGGCAAACCTGAAATCCTTAACCAACAAACCTCTCATACCAACCTCCACATCCTTGCCCTGCGGCACCCCGCAGCCGCAGCCGGCAAAATTCCAATCAATCCCCAACAACCCAGTATCCAAAATTCAAATCCCACAACACATCCGACAACTAAAAACCCAGCCCGGATACCCCCCGATTTCCCAATTCCCCTGTCAGAATGCCCTGGGGAGGGCATTCTGCCGCGCGAAATGGATTGTCCATGCTGCGCATGGCCAATCCTAGAAGCTCTTAGGCGGCGTCCTTTGACGCCTTAGAGCTTCTTTTCGCGCTCAGCCCTGGTCATCATCAGCATTACATCATCAATATTCCCCTTTTCCACCGCAATCCCCGGATAATTATCCAGATAGAACTGCTTCTGTTTTGTCAGCAATGCATACCCGAAAGGCTCCTTCATCCGATACTCGATATATTGTTTATCCATTTCCCCATACTGCTTCTGATTCACCTTCAGGATTGCATAATCGGAAAGAATCACATCCGTATCCTCATGGAACTGAATCCTTCCGTCCTGTATAAAATAGAGATCGTCACACAGCCCCTCCAAATCCGATGAAATATGGGAACTAATCAGAATAGCCCTCCCGTCCTTTTCCATATACCGGCGCATTTCATCCAATAGCTCCCTGCGCACCACACTGTCCAGCCCCACCGTCGGCTCATCCAAAACCAGCAGCCTTGCTTCATGGCTCATAGCCGCAAGCAGCTTGAATTTCGCATTCATCCCTGTGGAAAAATCCTTTAACGGCTTCTCCACGGGCAGGCCGTACCTGGCACACTTATCATAAAAATAATCTTTGTCAAACTTACGGTACAAAGCCTCCATAATCGCCGCCGTATCCTTTATAGTCAGCATCCCGTTAAAAGAACTTTCCGCAAGCACTACACCAAGCTCTTCCTTATCCGCCGCCGTAAAATCTTCCCGGTTTTTGCCTAAAACTTCCACTCTCCCCGCATCGGTATGGATCAATCCAAGTATGGCCTTAAACGCAGTGCTCTTCCCGGCTCCGTTGGCGCCGATCAGCCCCGTGATATATCCCTCCCGCACTTCCAGGGAACACTGAAGGGTGAAATCCCCGTACCTTTTCTCCACATTTTCCATTTTTACCAACATAACTTTATGATTCCTCCATAATCAAATTAAACAGTTCCCTGATCTCCCCGTCTTCCATCCCGCAGCTCCGGCCCTCCCTGACCGCTTCCTCCAGCTTCGCTTCCACCCCCCTGCGCTTTTCCTCCTGCAAAAGGTTCTCATTGCCAGGCGCCACGAAACTGCCTTTCCCATGCACGGTAACAATAAACCCGTCCCGTTCCAGACAATCATATGCCTTTTTCACAGTCAGCGCACTGATCTTTAACTCCCTGGAAAGAGTACGGACCGATGGGAGCAAAGTCTCTTCCTGCAGGCTCCCGTCTAAAATCATGGCCTTTATCTGGCCAAGAATCTGTTCATATATTGGTTCCATCGATGAATTGCTTATAATTATCTCCATTTGAGGCGCCTCCATGATAAACAGTATATAACAGTATAAAACAGTTGTCAACAAAAAAAATCCACCTGTGCGGTTCACCCTGTAGGATGACAACTGCACAAGTGGAAATTTTCGGTGCCTGCCTCTATATACATTTTATCTGCTGCATACTGCAATTTTAACTGGTGTGCAGCATATATTCAGGAAACCTCCCCGTCCCCACTCCTCTGCCCGTTCGTAGTCATTAACAGTATCCATTTCCCTTGTCCCCGCCGCTTTTCACTGCAGCCCCGGGCCTACTGCATACTCACCATAATCTTCATATAATCTTCCGTCTTATCACGCATGATAAGCGTCCCTTTCCCCAATTCTTCCATTGTGAGCCTGTGGGATATCAGCCCCGCCGGGGCAATCCTCTTTTCCGCCAGCCTGCTTAAGACATAATGCCAGTCGTCCTCTTCCCCGTGCAGGAAAGAAGAATTCCATGTTCCTGTCACCGTCAACTGATTGCGCAGAATCTTCCAGTATACATCCTTCCCGAATGCCATATCCCCATAGGGATTGCCCACCAGGCAGATCCTTCCGCCGGGAGCGGACAGATTAACCGCCTGTAAAACCGTCTCATTCCTGCCCACGCACTCAAAAAAAACATCCGCGCCTGCCCTGCCTTCCGATTCCTTTTCCAGGCCCGATTCCGCCTGCCGCATTTGCTCCATGAACCATTTCCCCGCCGCTTCATCCCTGCTGTCACAATACCGGCTTTCCGGCAGGCCCATCCTCAGAACTGCCTGCCTCTGGAATTCCTTATTCCCGAACACAAAAACATCCTTTACCCCCGCCTCAAGCAGAAACATAAGCAGAAGCGTCCCTATTGTCCCCAGCCCGCAGACCGCCGCAATATCCCCCGTTCCCGGCACAGCCCGGCGCATGGCGTGGACGGCAACCGCCATAGGCTCCAGCATCGCCCCTTCTTCAAAAGATACGCTTTCGGGCAATTCTATCAGGTTCTTTGCCGGTACGGCCACATATTCCGCAAAAGCGCCGTCCCTCCGGGAACCCGTATAACTGTAATTCCTGCACATTTCATATGCTTTCTTCCGGCATGGCTGGCATACCCCGCACGGAATCAGCGGGAATACCCCCACCCGCTTATTTATCCACGCGGCATCCGCCCCTCTGCCGGCTTCCGTTACCACTCCCGAAAATTCATGCCCCGGAATAAGCGGATAGGAATAAGCCCCTGTCCGGTAAATCCGCGGGATATCCGAACCGCAGATTCCCGCCGCCTTTACGGCCACCAATACCTCACCGTCCCCCGGCTCCGGTTTTTTTGCTTCTTCCAGCCTGAAATCCCCTATGCCATGCAATACCCATGCTTTCATCTGCATCTTTCCACTCCTTGTCCACGTAATTTTACCCTTCGCCGAGGTTCACTCCTGGTTTTCTTTATCCCTGCGCTTACGGACTGCCGGCTTCCCTGCCATAACCTCCTCAAACCGGAAACACCCCTGCATATGGTCATTGATAATCCCGCAGGCCTGCAGATGGGAATATACCGTGACAGACCCAAGATATTTGAATCCCCTCTTCTTCAAATCCCTGCCCACCGCATCAGAAAGCCCGTTCCTTGCCGGAATTTTGCCCTTTTGATGCCCCATATACAATATGGTCTTCCCGCCCGAAAACCTCCATAAATAATCACTGAACGAACCGAACTCATCCCGGACTTTCAGAAAACACCCTGCATTATGTATGACCGCTTCTATTTTCCTCCGCGACCGGATCATCCCCTCCGTCTCCATAATCCTCTGGATATCCGTTTCCGTATAACCCGCTACCTTTTGAAAATCAAACCCGTCAAAACACTTCCTGAATATCTCCCTTTTCTGTATCATCATATTCCAGTTCAGGCCGCACTGCATAGCTTCCATCATTAAAAACTCAAACTGCTTCCTGTCGTCATGCAAAGGCACCCCCCATTCCTCGTCATGATATTTTATCATCTTTTCATTACACAAGCACCATGCACACCGTTCCATATACAACCCCATTTCATTTTTTCCTCAATTTGTATTATAACATATCCCGCCGCTTTTACAACTGCATTCGCTGCTATCCGCCATCTGCACGCCACACTTTGCACGATATTAAAACTAGAGCATGTTTGAAAAATGCTTTCCCTGAGATGTGCGTCACAATTTGTGGGAGATTTGCGCCAAATTCAGGTTACATAGCCCGCTATGAGCCCAATGCTTCATCCGTTAAGAACCCGGATTGCCTTTTTACATGGTCTGCGCCAGTCAAAGAAAAAAGTATCCACTGCACAGGTAAAAAAATTCTCTATTTTGTTGCCAAAAGTATTGCATATTTTCATCCCCCATGATACAATATCTCCATCACTTATGATACTTCTCTATGATACATTTAATCATAATGTGTTTGTAATTTCTAAATCGGCCATTTCCTATACAATAGTCTGTATACACAATAAAAATGCAACAGCTATAACATGTAAATACAGAAAAGAAATAACCGATTTTCCGGCTTTTCGCCATCAATTCAAGCTATAGATAAAATAAAGGAGCGCCAAATGGGATATTGGTTTGAAAACATGGAAAAAATGGATATACAGGAAGAACGCCGAAAGACAGAAGAACAACGTAAAAGAGCTGACAAACAACAAAGGAAAGCCGAAAGACAGCAAAAAAGAGCTGACGAAGCCGAGAAAAAACTAATAGAGAGAGACGAGCAGGAAATCAAAGTCATTGTTTCTTTATGCCGGAAATTCAATGCCCCGGAAGAGGAAACTATCCTGCAGGTAATGGAAAACCGCAGCTTATCCTACGAAGAAGCCCGAAAGAAAGTAGAATTTTACAGGAACGCTTCCAAATAATTCCCAATACCGGAAATACTTTTCACTCAGCAGATATAAACACCTGCAGGCTTTCCCCATCGCACAGGCAGGTAACTGTCCCATCTGCGGTCAGATAAATTTCCGCCCCCAGCCCCGTAAGCATATCACATATTTTATCACTTGCGGGCTTTTCCTCAGAACAGGTAATCACCGCAGCCTCCGGTGAAACGGCCGCCAGAAATTCGCCGGAATTATCCTCCTTTTTTCCATGATGGGGCACCTTCAGCACATCATGGGACAAACCGAAATCTGTCTGAGCCAGAAGTTCATCCAACCGTTCCTTTTCGCAGTCTCCGGCGAACAGAAAACTTTTTTCCCTGTAAACCATACTGATCACAAGGGAAAAATCATTATCTTCTTCTTTATATTGTTCCTTCTGGGGCGGATAAATATAAAATTCCGCCCCGTCCAGCCCAAACTGCAAAGGCTCGGTCACAGAAACAGGCTGCACCCCTTTTTCTTCCATGGCGGAGCAGTATTCCAGATACTGCCCCGCATCCGATTCATAATCAGGCTGCAGCACCTGCCCTATGTCAAAATTGTTTACAATACGGTCGGCCCCGCCCACATGATCCTTATCAAAATGGGTAATTGCCAGATAATCCAGTTTCTGTATCCCCTGCTTTTTAAGATAACCTTCAATAACAGGGAAAGTATCATCATATCCGGCATCAATCAGCACCGTATGTCCCTGCGTTTCGATCAGGATGGCATCCCCTTTTCCGACATCAAAATAAGTCACCCTCACTCCCGGATTGCCCGTACTGAATTCCGCATCCTTCCCGGCACATCCGGAAAAGACAAACAATATGCAGATTAAAAAAATGTACCATTTCCTGATTTGCTGTTTTCCCATAACTTTCCCTTTTTCAAACGCTATATGCCATAAGAGCCTGTTTAAAATCTCATTTCACCATTTTGCGGGATCTTTGCCCGCCTAAAACCATACAGTCCCCTTCCGAAAGCGTATTTACCCTGTCCCGGTACACTTTATGATAGGAAACACCTAACAGGATCATAGCCCCCAGCCATCCGAGGGAATTTGCAAAATACACGGCCCAGCGCCCCAGGAACCCGGACAGCAGCACCACAGAAACAAGGCGGAGGCCAAGTTCCGTGAACCCGGAAAGAGTCGGCGCAAAAGTACTCCCCATCCCCTGCAGCCCGGATCGGTACAGGCACAGCAGGAACATCAGCGGCACCGTAAGCGCCATCACCACAAGATACTCGTACCCCGACTGAATAATCTGCTCCAGATCACCTGCTTCCCCTGCTACCAGCAGGCCGATAAATTCCCGGCCGAAAACTACAACCAGCAATGCCACACAAACAGCCCCGGCCAGCGAAAGCAGTATGCAGCACCTCAGCCCTTCCTTTAAACGCCCCATTTTCCCGGCTCCGTAATTCTGGGCGCTGTAAGTGGCAAAAGCGCCTTCGAAAGCACTTCCGGTAAGGGAAATCAAACCGAAAAACTTCTCTGAAGCTGCCATCCCGGCCACAAACAGTTTACCATAACTGTTTATCGCCGCCTGCACAAAAAGCCCTCCGACGGCAATCACACCGCTGCGGAAAGCCATTGGCCCGCCCAAACGGAGCAGTTCCCGCACCAAAGACGGCTCAAAAGCAAAATCCTCCGCGGAAAGCTTCATATACGGAATCCCATACAATTTCCGGAAGCAGTACGCAAAAGAGCCAATCTGCGCCGCTATAGTCGCCGCGGCGACTCCGGCTACCCCCCAGTGGAACACCCCCACAAAGACCAAATCCAGTACAATATTCAACACACAGGAAGCCGCATTTGCCATAACCGGAGCTCTGCTGTTTCCCAGCGCCAGAAGAAGCGTAGATGAAAACCGGTTGGCCAGTGTAATTACCACGCCGCCAAACATCCACCGCACATATAGCAATGCCCCCGGCAAAATTTCGGCGGGGGTATTCATGAGAACAAGTACCGGCCTTGCGCAAAACAGCCCGGCCGCTGTCAGCACGGCGCTGATCCCCACAGAAAGAAGGACAGACATCGATACCGCTTTGCGCAGTTCCCCGTGAGCCTTCCTGCCAAATACCTGTGCAAACAGCACGCCAAACCCCTGCACCAGCCCGAAGATAATTTCATAAACCAGCCAGGTCAGAAAATTTGCCGCGCCCACTGCCGCAAAAGCATCCACCCCGATAAGCCTGCCTGCCACCGCACTGTCCACAGTAGTGTAAAGTAACTGGCACAGACTTCCAAGCATCAGCGGCACAGCAAAGCCCATAAGCAGCCCCAACGGCCTGCCCTGTGTCATATCCGTTGTTTTATTCTTCATTATAATGCCTCTTTTCTCTGTTTTTTATTATACAGTAAACGGCATAACAACTTTCCGCTTCCGGCTCCTGCCATATATGAAAGCTTTTTGCAGAGCCAAAACCGAGATTTCTAATACCGTTAACTATAACAAAACCGGGCAGGAGTAAAACTTTCCCCTACCCGCACACCGGACACCCGCCATATTTCCTCCGGATGCCCATGTACACAAAGAGGCCCGAAAAGGCATTTACCGCCTTCCGCCCCGAAGCATTGCCCCGGGGAGATCTGCCCTGTGACCCGCCTTTTCAGGCCCGGAAGGCATTTACACCGGTCACCCGCTGTACGGATACCGCATCAGAAATGATTTTTTTCTTCCTTTTTTTCATCATAAACATAGTTTTTCTTCTCCGATATCAAGTTACTGCGTAACTAGTACTCCGTTTTCTTAATCCTCGTATACAAAGTGTTTGATATTTGTATCAGTGCAAGGCGGAGGAAGGAAGCGATGCGGTGGACACGCCTGCTGACGATGCTATGTGCCGGTGGCACATGTTTAGCACGGACCGAAACGGAGTGTAGACCAACGCGGCAATGATGCAAATAGCGAGTGCTTGGTATATGAGGAATTAAAAAACGGGGTACTAGTGCTTATTTCCGTATCCCGATAATGCATATGACAGCCGGGGCTGATGCCATATTCCCGATGGCCTCCCGCAAAGTACTGTATCTGCCTTTCGCCGCATAGCAGCGGCGGCTGCGGTCATATGCATAAACATTATGGAGGGTATATTTCCCCTCCCGGTCTTTTGTCACCGATATGGTATGTATTTCCCCGGTAATATCATTCCGGTTATTATATGCTGTCACAATCACCGTGTCGCTCTTTCGCCCCGTTTCTTCCACAACATCCGGATCCTGGCTGTCTGTCATCCGCACCTGATAACCGTTTTCCTCAAAATATGCGGCAATCTCCCTCGGAGATGTGCCTATCGCACCGTTCAGGGCGGCGCCTTTTCTCTCATACCGGGCAATCAATCCTGCCATATCCTGCACAGACATCCTCTCTCCCAACGCCAGCTTTGCATTGTAGGTCGCCAGGATCTCACAACCGGAATATGCCATATTGGAGCGTTTGGACAGCCCGAACCTGACAGCCCCCCCATTCTGCCTGGTTTTCAACATATTCCCCCTGCCTCAGGGGGCTTCCCTCACCGGCAAGCAGACGGCGGTTTTCTTTTTCATGCTCCTCTACCTTATGTTCCGGGATGCGCGAAAACCGGGCGGCTTTCTTATAAAATGCAAGCATCAGCCCATTGGAAATATACCGCGGAATAAATGCCCTGCCCCATGCCGCAAGACGTCCCTTCGCAGGCTTTCCCATTTTTCCCTTTTCCTTTCTTTCCTATCGCTTTTTACACAAAGGGAGGTGCGCACGCACACCTCCATATAAGGAACTGTCAAGAAATAACTTGCGCAATCTGCTGGTCTTTTTCTCCGATATCAAGTTACTACGTAACTGGTCAAAAATCAGTTACATAGCCCACTATGCGCCTGATTTTTGACCGGCACTCTCGAAGAAAAATCCTGCGCATCTTGCACAAGTTATTTCTTGCCAGTTCCTAAGAGCCTCCCGCCTATTTCACCACCCTGACACGGAACACGCCGCCAATTGACTGCAGTTTCTTTATCATTTCCTCCGTAGCCGGGCTTTCCAGATCCAGCATGGTATATGCCACTTCCCCTTTGGACTTATTCACCATGTCCGTAATATTGATCCCCTGATCGCCGAAGCATGCGGTAAACTTTGTAATCATATTTGCAATATTTTTATGGAAAATGGCAATCCGCCCGGCCTGCACACAGATGCCCATATCACAGGTCGGATAGTTCACGCTGTTAATAATATTTCCGTTCTGCAGATAATTCATCATCTGATCCACTGCCATCTTCGCGCAGTTATCCTCCGATTCCTCTGTGGATGCCCCAAGATGCGGAATTACGATACACCCTTCCTGCCCGGCTGTCGTCGGGTTTGCAAAATCCGATACATATTTACGGATTTTACCTGCCTTAATCCCTTCCAGCAGTTCCGCTTCATTTACGATTTTATCCCTGGAGAAATTCAGCACAATGACGCCGTTTTTCATTTTCTCAATGGCATCCCTTCCAATCATGCCCCTCGTACTGTCCATCAGCGGGACGTGAAGCGTGATGATATCACAGTTCTCATAGATTTCATCCACATTCATCGCATGTTTGATATCCCGGCTCAGATTCCACGCCGCATGCACCGATACATAAGGGTCATAGCCATATACTTCCATCCCCATATGCTTTGCCACGTTTGCAACCTTTACACCGATAGCGCCCAGGCCGATGACACCCAGCTTCTTATCCTGCAGCTCCGTGCCGGCAAAATTCTTCTTTGCCTTCTCCGCCGTTTTCGCAATATCCGGATCCTCCTTGTTGGCTGTCACCCAATTGATGCCGCCCACAATGTCACGGCTCGCCAGCAGCATGCCTGCAATCACCATTTCCTTTACACCGTTGGCGTTTGCCCCGGGCGTATTAAACACCACGACACCCTTCTCCGCGCATTTATCCAGAGGGATATTGTTGACCCCGGCCCCGGCCCTGGCCACCGCCAGAAGATTATCCGGCAGTTCCATATCGTGCATCGATGCGCTGCGGACCAGAATGCCTTCCGCCTCCTCCACCTTCTCCGTCTTTTCATACAAATCCGTAAACCGATCCAGCCCTACCGCTGCAATCGGGTTCAGGCAATGATATTTAAACATCTTCTTCCCATCCTCCTGTTTCCTAAGCTTCTTCACCAAACCCCGGCAGACATTCCCTGTCAGGGAGCGTATCTCAAAATCCATTCCCACAATCAGGCACGATCCCGCCCTTCATGAGGACACACCGTTTCAGAGCTTGTTCTCACTCTCAAATTTCTTCATAAACTCCACTAATTTCTCAACGCCCTCGATCGGCATGGCATTATAAATGCTGGCACGCATACCGCCGACACTCCTGTGCCCTTTCAGGTTCTCAAAACCTGCTTCCTTTGCCTTCTTAACAAATTCCGCATCCAGATCTCCATCCCCGGTTACAAAAGGCACATTCATAAGGGAACGGTCTTCCGGCCTTACCGTCCCTTTAAAAAGACTGCTCCCGTCAAGGAAATCGTATAAAATCTTTGCTTTCTTTTCATTATATTCCTTCATTGCCGCAAGGCCGCCCTGCTTTTTCAGCCATTTAAATACCTTGCCGCATATATAAATCCCGTAGGCAGGGGGCGTATTATAAAGGGAATCCGCATCCGCATGAGTCTTATATTTTAACATGGTAGGCGTACCCGGAAGCACCTCCTCCGTGATCAGGTCTTCCCTGATAATTACGATAACCACTCCGGCCGGCCCTACATTTTTCTGTACGCCGCCATAAATCACACCGTATTTTGTCACATCTACCGGCTCTGACAAGAAACAGGAGGACACATCCGCTACCAGCGTATGGCCTTTCGTATTCGGCAGAGTCTTAAATTTTGTACCGTAAATCGTATTATTCTCGCATATGTAAACATAATCCGCATCCTCCGGAATCGGAAGATCCGAACAGTCCGGAATATAAGAAAATGTCTTATCCGCCGAAGAAGCCACTTCCACCGCTTCACCGTAAATCTTAGCCTCCTGATATGCCTTCTTAGCCCACTGCCCGGTAACGATATAAGCCGCCTTCCTGTTTTTCATCAGATTCATCGGTATCATGGCAAACTGCTGGCTTGCCCCGCCCTGCAGGAACAGTACCTTATAATTGTCAGGGATATCCATCAGATCCCTTAAATCCGCTTCCGCTTCCTTAATAATAGTATCGTATGCCTTGGAACGGTGGCTCATCTCCATCACGGACATGCCGGTTCCCCTGTAATCTAACATCTCATCTGCTGCTTCTTTTAACACTTCTTCAGGCAAAACCGCAGGCCCTGCCGAAAAATTATAAACTCTGGACACTTTTTCTTCCTCCTGTATATTCATACACTTTCTTTTTACATTTTATACATAAATTTTATTCTAACTCCCTTAACCTTATTCGTCAACCATTAATCGGAGGAAAACCCGGAAATAAATTTATTCCGCCTGTGCGGTTAGTCTCCTGTGCCCTTCCGGCTCCTCCCTAATAAAACATCACCACCGGAGTCCCTACCTCTGCCATCTCATATATCCTGCTCATGGCATCATAAGGCGTATTGATACAGCCATGGGAACCCCCTGTTTTATAGATTTCCCCTCCGTATTCGCTGCGCCATGACGCGTCATGAATCCCGATATTACCCTTCACAGGCATCCAGAAATTCACATGGGCAGCATAGCCAGGCCCCTGCAGGACGCGGTTCCTCGCTTTCCCATACACGTAATTAACACCTTCCGGCGTTCCCATCCGCCGTCCCGTATTGCCTGTTACAACGGGCGTCTCAACTTCCAGCGTCCCGTCCTTATAATAGTACATCATCTGTTCTGTCATATCCACTTCGATATAAGTATCGCCGATATCGTTTTTGCCTTCTGCCCATCCCTTCTGCAGGTAAACCGGTTCACGGACTTCCGCCGCCCTGTCCCGGAATGCCTGTTTCAGATACTCCTTTTCCGCTTTCCTGTCTATTTTATTCCCATAAATACCGCCCTTTACCATAACCGTCTCCCCCCGGGTAGCATGAAACGGCCGGACGCCTCCCAGAGTATCATATTCGTCCGCCAGTGCTTCGATAAACGCCTCAATTTTCATGTCATCCGGCAGCAGCCTTCCTTCCCCGTCCGTCAGAAAATTCCCGTCTTCATCCACGGCAATCCAGTCACAGGCCACCGAAGCGTCAACCGGTACTTCGTTTGCCCCGAAACGGTAAACAATATGGCAATCCTGAAATTCCTCAATCAATTCCCACCGTTCCAGCACTTCCTTCATCTCGCTGCTGTAAGGCAGATCCGTGTAACAGCCTGCCTCCGCCAAATCAACCTGTGTTTCCATGGAAAGCAGCGCCCTTTCCACTGCTTCCATCGCCTTTTCCTTATCAAGGACATGTTTCCGTTCATCCGCTAATATATATCCGGCCGCCGTCTTCCGTATTTCCACACGGCGTTCCTTCTCCGTCCGCGGATCCGCATAGTCCGGAATCCGCCCCAATGCGGCGGATAATTTCTCTTTTTCAAAGGAAATGGCCGGCAGCAGTTTCCCCGACTTTGCCGACGCCAAATTCTTCACCCACAAATACGGGTCCTGCCTGTCCAGATACTTTTGGAGTTCCTCCCTGAAACAGAAGGTATAGCCGATTTCCTCCGGCGAAATCACATACGCGCCGCCCTGCCCGTCATAAACAGTAATCCCGTCATAATGGCACGACTGTAAAAGTTCCCGCTCCACTTCCTCCACTGTCTTCCCGGTACAATAAACGCCGTTCATCCAGGTGCCGTAACTGAACCCGTCCTCATAATACACAGCAAGCGCCATGTAAAGCCCGAATAACACAAATAAAAGCAGCGCTGCCGCCGCTGCTGCCCATGCCGCTGCCTTTCCAATCCGTTTCCTGTACTTCCCTTTGCTGTGTTTCTTCTCCCCTTCCCCTACGGAAGCCGCCTTTCCTTCCCATCCCGGCCCATGCCGCACATCTTCTCTTTCCAATCCCGGCTTTGGGCTTTCAAGCCCATTCCAGGCAGCCTTCTCTTCCATTCCCGGCCCTGGCTCTTCCAATTCCTCCCAGAGAACCTCATCCTCTTTCATTTCCTCCCCTGGCTTTTCCGGCTCATTCCGGACTGCCTCCCACTCTAATTTCCCCCTGTTCCGGGCTGCTTCTAATTCCGGCTCTGACATCCCAGGCCACTTCCAGGCCGCCGGCTCTTCTTCCGGCTCATCCCAATCCTCCAGTTCAACGATAACCAGTTCCCGGTTTCCGGCGTCTTTATTCTCACTATCCTTATTATTCTTACGCCCCCGGTATTTCTTCCTCCCCTGTATCGTGGCCCCTTCTTCTTTCTTACTTCTCTTTTCCCTTTTCTTTTTTCTTTCCGTCCCTTCACCCCAGTTTTTCATTTGCCCTCACATGTTCCTCCAGCCATTTTGCTACCCCGTCCTCCTCGTTGCTCCCTATGATCCCGGTTGCCGCGGCCTTTAGTTCCTCCACTGCATTTTCCACTGCATATGCCTCATCGGATATCTCAAACATAGGGATATCGTTGACGGCATCCCCAAAAGAAATCACCCTGCCGCAGCCCCACAGCTCTTTCAGCTTCGCGATGGCTTTTGCCTTCGTTGCATTGGCAGGCATTATTTCACACCAGTATTCCGGCCTGTACAGTTCCTGCTGAATCGTACACCGGTAACGGGAATCTTTGGAAAAAATATCATAAACCGGCCACAGCTCTTCCTGTTCCCCGATACAGGTAAAATAAAACATTTCGCCCTGGTACAATTCCTCCCTGCCTGCCACGGGCCGGAGCCGCCTGTCCCCTTTCCTGTTTCCCAAATACCGCCGTATCCCGTCATTTTCCTCTCCCGCTATCCAGGACAGTTTTTCCTCACCCTGGATAAAAGAATAAACCAACGGGCTGATCCCGCACTGCCCGAAAGCCTTCTCCGCCTGCGCCATTTCCTCTCCGGAAAACCCTTCCTGCGACAATACTTCCCCGGTTGAAGCCTGAAATATAAAGGCTCCGTTATACGCAATCACCGGGATCCTGGCAGACAGCCCTTTTGTCACTACGGAAGCGGAAACCAGTGACCTCGCCGTAGCATAAGTAAACAGCATCCCTTTCTCCACCAGGCCATTAATAATGTCCAAACTTTTCGGAGAGATCCTGTCGCTTCTGTTCAACAGCGTTCCGTCCAAATCCGATACATACAATATCCTTTCCATTTCTGCCCATCCTGTAACTTTAGAACTTTTTTCACACTACGGTTTCAAGAATCCTCTTCCCATCATATTCTGTTTCCGTCACACCGCAAACTTTATTCTTATTAAAATTGAAACTAAGGAGATAACCTCTATCCAACCGATATGCATCCAAATACTGTGCCAGTTGTTCTTTCCCCTGGCGGTTATACTCCTGCCCGCGGTAAGTTTTCATTTCAATAACATATTGCCTGCCATGATAATCCACAATCACATCTGTACGTTGCTGGTTACGTGTCTGTGCTTCTATATAATAATTCCCGGTACCATTAATGATGGGTTTTAAATACATGAGAAAGATAAGCCCTCCAGAAACTGATTTTTATCCTGGGGCACCAATTTCCCTTCCTGATTTTTCAGCAATTCTTCCGACAGGAAATAATTATACATATGTGTCTCAAAAATACGGTTTGCAACAGCCACATTCCCATCCTTCTCTACAACAAAACCAAACATGACGCCAATACTGATATTCCGATTATACACATTATACGGATAAACCCACCCATTGAACAAAATATTCTGCAGCATAGAACTTAATTCCGGGTACTCCGCCAGATGTTTTACCATATCTTCGAACAGTGTATTTGGCTCTTTTAACACAATCTTTACCGCCTCAGCCACACCGGCGCCTGTCCATCTCCTGTTTTCAGCATCATACCGGCAATTCCCGTCAGTTTCCGCCATAACTTTACAAATATATGACACCAAAAATGGATAGCCTGAAGTATTTGCATAAATATCACGGGCAACCGCTTCTATATCCATCCCTGTCCCATTTTCTTTTTCATATTCCTGCAGCATCCCTGCAATATCCTTTTCTGAAAAATCCATTTTTACCGGAAACCTCGCCGCAATATTCCAGGGGCTGTTATACTGCCCGCCTCCTTCTTTTCCTATTTTCTGTTTTAGGTTCTTAACGTCATATACCCCGGCCAGTATTACTGACTGGAAAGCCGGCCGGTTCCTCCTTTTCAGATACTTGTCCCGCAGCATACCAAGAAACGCAAGGAAAATTTCCTGATTACCGGCCTGATCCACTTCGTCCACAATCAATACCACCTGCTTTTCATTTTCCATGCATAACCTCGATATGAAATTGGACAGCACACGCAAATCCACGCCCCCGGCTTCTTCCAGGCTCATCCTGCGGCATTCCTCCCTTATTCCCTCAGGTATACCTTCCACTTCGCCATAAAACATAGTATCATACAGTAAACCGCATACTCTCCTGCAAAAAGCATACTCATCTGTATAAGCCGATCCCCCCATTCCCTCAAGGCTGATGGAAAATACTGTATAGGAACCTGCCAATGAACGTGCTAAACTATAAATCATAGTAGTCTTTCCATATAGACATCCATTGCACCATCTTCTCTACACGGCGGCAACTGTTTTCATCATACCATAGACGGGGTTCTTTTTCAAATCCTTAATACTGTTCGCAGCCAATGCCATTTCTTCAAATAATATTTCCGGCTAAATACTGTACCGCCGCATCTATATCAGCCACATGCTCCGCCCGTTCCCCTTCATACTCTGCCGGATAACTCGTGCAGATCAATATTTCTTTATACTGTGCAGGCGTCAGCGAATCGTCTATCTCCATCAAAATAGCTACAAACCCGGCCGTTACTACTGACATGGAGGAAACGGATGTGTATAATTGCCCTTTATATATTTCATTGTAATCCGGTTCTTCCGCTATGCTCAGATAATCATTCGTAAATAGCGTATTATAATCATACTGAAAAATATTAATGTCCGCATCCCGGTTATAATACCCGTCTCCACTGCTGTCCCAAATCCCCCACGGCAAAATATTCCCCGGGTTATCATAATGGATAAAAGTGGTCACTATCCCTTTCCCGATCGCCTCATTTACCGCCTCGTCTAACCGCCCCCGGTTCTCTGCGGATATTGCCTGATGGGAAAGTGTCAGGATATCAATCTCCTGCTCTTCGGCCCAACGGATTGCTTCAACCAATGCATCCACCCATTCCTTTTCACTGTCAGGATCATATGTCCCCAACGCATATATTTCCACACTGGGCGCAATTTCCCGCAATGTCTGCGCCATCCAGTACCCATGCTCGCTGGCATGGTTAAATGCCTCCTCATGATCCTCAAAAACAGTAAAGTCCTTGCCGCCCGCATATAACCCTTCATGCTCTTCATATCCGAAACACCAGTCCAGGATGCCTACCCTGATACCGGCCCCGGTGCTCACCTTATGCGCCTCCTTGACATGATGCATGGAATCATAGGTTTCCCTCAAATTCGCATCCGGGAAATGGATATTCCAAAGTTCCCCGCCCATGCCCTTATGCAGCAAATAACCGTTAAATGCCGCCGAACAACCAAAGGCAAACGCCAACAATACCACCATGACCCTTTCCCATTTTCCTGCATTCCTCATATTAATCCTCCTATTCCAGTACCGCAGCAGCCCCTGCACGAACCCCCCTCTTGTGGAAGAATAACTGTCCGCAAATACATGGCCACTTATTCTTCCAGGTTCCGGCCAGGGCTGCTGTTGTTTCCAATTCCGCAGCTTCCCATCCCATACGCACTTAATATATACGGAAAATCTTACAATCCCCTTAAGATATTCCTTAACAATTCCTTACGAAAAAGCACACAAGGAAGAATACTCCCTTTTTCGCAATAACCTGTTATTTCTGCCTCTTTGGGGCTTAAAATGGAACGCTGGCAGAGCCTTTGAAAAATCGAGCAGGGGAGGCTTTTCCCCCTACTCGCCGCGCGGGGTGCGTGCAGCAAAGCTGCTAATTTCCTTACGCACCCCTGTGCATAAAAAAACTCGGGAACCCAGTAAAATCAGGTTTCCGAGTTTTCTATCCGCTACTCGAACTCGTCCCGCAATATAGTCTTTCTCCCTATATTGTAGTCTTTTTCCGCCCCTTCCGTCTTTTAAATCTACAAAAAAACATTATTTCTACATCGTTTCAACTGTTTTTAGAACCAGAGTGGAACCAAACGGGCAGAATAGAACCAGAAACTTCTATACCAATTGTAGTCCTGCCAGCTCTCTTACCTCTTCAAGGGGCAAGCCTATATCTTCTGCAATTTCTTCAAGTGTCTGCTTTCCTCTTACAATCATTCGACGGGCAGACTCCTTTTTTTCCTCTGTAACCCTTTCTTTTGCCCACTTCTCTGCTAAATCTTCAAATACCTGGCACATAATCTCCTGGCCTCCTTCCGTCTCCTTAAAAAAATCCAAATATTTGGATTTTTTCAATTATCCAAACTTTATGAAAATC